>JAHBZF010000001.1 GCA_019635575.1 Pseudolabrys sp.
AAAGCGTCGTGCTGCGAGACTTCTGCGCCCGTTACCCTAAAACCGCGAACGCGCCGACCGTGCTGAGCTTACTGCGGCGCAGTGCATAGCTCCGCCCTTTTATCGCTTCAAAGAAAGCCGTCGCCTCTCCGGGGAAACGACGATCTGCGAATTCGTCAAAGACGATAATCGAATTGGGGGCCATTCTCGGCAGACAAGCATCGAGAACCGCTTTGGTAGGATCATAGATATCCATATCCAAATATAGCAGCGATATCGCTTCACCGGGGTTCTTTGACAAAAACTCAGGAACAGCGCGTCGCGCGTCGCCCTCCATCAATTCATATTTTCGGATGTGGGAGAGCGGCGATAAGCCCTCATGTGCCTGGAGAAGCGCGGCCAACGACCCGCAATATCCGGCCGTCACGGAGAATTGCCCATCCAGCACGGACGTTGAACCCTGATCTTTCGATCCTGTGCCGGCGAGACCCGCAAACGTATCGAACCCTATGATACGCCGGCTGTAATTATAGGGCTCAAGAATGCCGCGCAGCGAGGTGAACGTGACGAGGTCACCGCCCCATCGGACACCACATTGGACGATACTTCCCGGCACTTCCAAAATAAGCTGATAAATCTCATTCAAAAACAAGATGCGCGAGAGCGTTTGCCGCTTCATAAACAAATGAACATTGTCAATGCGCTCGTCGTCGAACACGAGGTTATTGTCAAACACGCTCCGGATTTGCGCCAAGGCCGCTTTTTCAGCCTGCGAAGCGGAACCAAGTTCAATCTTGTTTTCAGAGGCCTGCATAACCTGCTCGATTTTCCCGCCACATTCGGCGCAAGATTTTGATCAAGTGGAACGATATTACTTTGCTTCGCCGCGCCCCAGAAGCGTCCAATAATTCGGAGGGGCATCTGCTCGCTTTGGCAAGTCGTTGGTATCGAGACGCGCGAGCGTAAAACAGGTGTCGGAACCAACCTCCGCGATCATAGCCGCGCTGGTGAAAGCGGCTTTGAAACCGTTTCTTTTAAGGATTTCAATCGTGTTCTCATCATAGTCTCCGTAGGGATAGCAACATGTGAAATAATCCGGGTCTGCGCCGACAGCCCGCAACAAACTCAACGAACCCACGATATCCTTTTCCTGCGCTTCGGCCGATAGCCTGCTGAGCCAGGGATGAGCGTCGCCATGCGAGCCGACATGCATGCCCATGGATACCATAACTTTCAACTGCGCTTCCGAGACGTATAACTCCTCGGCGAATGCCACCTCATCCGCGGTGACCGCTTTCGCAAAAAGCGAAGCGACGATCTGAGAGCGCAATTCTGAAGGCAAAGCGTGTTGAAGCATCCGCTTGACGTAAACAACCGAAGCAGGATCAAAGCGATTTTCAATCCAGTATGACCGGCGATAATTTTCCACCGTATCGAGTTTCCATTCTACAGATCTTTCCCGGCAGACCCTATCGATCTCCAGCGCAAGAGCGTCCGGCTCGCAGCCAGACGCCAGAATAAAGTGGATCTTGTGTACCTCCAGCAGCCGTCGGTTCAACACCGCTTTGGCTGGAGGAAAAAAGGCGCCGGCAAGCCCTCGCTCCGCCAGCACCGGGAATACATAAGCATAATGATCGATGAGGCCGTCATCGAAAGTCAGAAGCGCCGGGTTGGCGGGCAATTCGACCTTTGAGGCGATTGCATCAACCAGATTCTCGACACTCACAATATTATAGTGTTTCTGGATATAACCAACCTGCTCCTCGAAATGCGCCACATCCAGTCCTTTGATGGACGGAAAGCGTGTGCGCTCGAGAGGCCGAACGTAATGATACATCAGAGCTGTCAGCAGCGGCATCATTTGTCTCGTTGAATCTCACGGATGAGAGGCAGCAAGATTTCTTCAGGCGCCGCTGCCGCCACCTTGAGAAAGCTTTGTGTCTGGCGCGTAGCCACGCGCGGCAACCGGGCGACGTTTATCGAAACGCTCTTGTATTTCTTTTCCAGCTTGCGGCACAGAGCCTCACCAAGCTGCTTCGCGGCAGCGTATTCGAGAAGATCGGATGACGCTTCATCGACGGCGGAAGATGACGGATAAAATATTGAAAGCTTGCGATCGCCAGCCGCACGCTGCGCGGCACGCACGATATTATAAAAGCCGTCGACATAAATCCGAATAAAATCGTGAACGTCTCCCGATTGATAAGGCTCCAGGCGCCGGCGGAAAATCCGAGGTGACGCAAAATAATATATCTGCCGGATATCAAATCCGCTGTCTGAAATGACGTCAGATATCTGAGCGGAGTCTTCAACGTCCAACTGCAACAGATTGCATCGACGACCCATTGCATTAACTCGATCGGCAACGGCTTGCGCCTCGCTGATCGAGCGATAATAGGTGATGATCGGATCGGCTCCCCCAGTTGCAAGCAACAGCGCCGTTGTTTTGCCCAGCCCGTTTGACCCGCCAACGATGAGAGGCCGCTGGCCCAAGAACTCCTCCGGGCCTGGCTTATTGGCGAAATCCTCTCCAGAATCTGGAGACGGCGGCTCAACGTGAGCGGTCACTTCCCCTTTTATGCCATATCCCGCAACCTGCATCGTTATCTGGCTGAAACGGGGGTCAAACCTGGAGACGTGATAGGAAAGGCGGCTATCCTCTTGTTCCGCCGCCAGCACGACGGAAAATCCAGAGAACATTCCGCCCAAGCCGGGGCATTCCATGCCAACCAGAGTCGACAACGACATCAAGCCTTCGAGAACACCCGCCCCCAGCACCTTCGAAGCCACTGGAAATTCCATGCCCGGCTTCTTGTTGTTCCCGTTTGGCAGCACCACACTCCCATTGCGGCCAAGCCAAGGAGATTCGTCGGCAACCCGCGCCCGCGGCAAATCAATGGATTTGCGATCCACGTCCGATAACTTCGCTCGCATGACCAATTCGCCACGCACGGACGCGGTTAGAACGTGGCCGTCAAAGTGGGCTGTTACGCTGTCGCCCAAGAGTATCGGCTTGATGAACGTAACGCTCAATCCGCGCACATGCTCGCAATCAAATGCCGCATCAATGGCCCAGAGCAGGACATGAATTCCATGAACAACGATCTGGCCGGGATATCGTGCGGCCGCCCAATCGGGGCTGATGTGAAGCGGATTGCGGTCTCCCGTCAGCTGCGCAAAGCGCAACTGGTCATCCATCGTGAAAAAGCGCGTCTTGCTCACCATTTCACTCGAGCTGGCAGTTAAGGGGCAAGCTATTGGGGCGATCCTGATCGGCGTCACCCTTGCAGACAATCGCACGACCAACGGAACCTTTAAGCGCGTAAGTCAATTCGACATTCCGTTTCTCGAACGGCTCGAAGTGACTTGGCAAGATCAAGCCAGAAACTTCTTCTTGGCGAGAAAGCCCGGCCATGCTCAATTCCGCATCGAGATTTGTACAATAAAAATCCAGATATTCAGCTCCAGAATTGCGCAACAACCGCCGGAAGGCGTCTCCTGCGCCAGCGATCGCTTTTGGCGCACCCATAAAATCCACGATCCGAATAGCATATGCGCCAGCATGCTCGCAGCGGCGTATCACAAGAATGGCGGACGCCCCATCCTCATCTTCGGCAAGCAACGCCTCGTATTTGTAGAACGGGTTTTGAAGGTAACGCTGGTACAAATAACGCGGGCTTTTTGCTGGAATTGAGATGGAAGGTTCCAGCGCAAGACTGTCGACGATCTCAATAAAGTTATTCGGTTCGATAACCGAAAATTTCGTCCCGCCAGAGTCAGGCCGTTGATGCGAAAACCCGTCGGGGGCTGCCGCCAGTCGAAACGAGCCCAATTCGTCGTTCAACAAAAAATAGCGCGACAGAACTCCGGTTTTATAGCCCAGCAGCTCATATATGCCTCGGGTCGACGGGTTAAGACCCACCGTTCCGATCCATGTATGCGGCTCCATCAGCGCAAGCGAACGCAACAGGCTAACGCCGAGCCCGTGAGCGAAGTCAGCTCGCACCTTCCACGTTGTCAGCCAGAACCCGCTGTTCAACAGCGAAGAATCGTACCGATTGGTCGGAATAAACCCGAGCATTCCGACGATCTCGCTCGCAGAAACAGCAATCAGGAAATTATAACGTCTTTTGGACTCGTCGCGATGCTGCCAATCAAGGAGTTCTTTACTGTTGCCAAGAATATGATTTCTGGCCCAATGATCGCGGAAAAACGCCATCAACTGGCCGGCTTGATCGAGACCGCAGTATTGTATGGCGACCGACACGACGCCTAATCGATCTTGATGTTAACGCAAGCGGGCTTTGGATATTCGGTATCTGGATTCCACCGGAAGACGTTCGGCTCGACCTCATTGAAACCGCCGCGGCGCCAGAAATCCAAACACGGCCCATTGCGCTTGGTAGGCACGGCATGCGCAAGAATCTCGTCGGCTTGAGCTGCGCGCGCCGCTTTCCATGCCAGGTGCAGCATCGTTTCCTCGACTTTGCGTCCCATGGCCCTGCAGCTCAGCACAAAATCGACGATGGAGATCACCCGGCCCTGGCGCTCCCAACTGATGATCCCAGTCAGACCCAAATCCCCAAAACGATCGGCGACGGAAAGCACATTCATCTCGCGGCCAGCTTTCTCGGCGATCCAGTGGTCAAGCTCCGTCTCGACCAGACGGCGGCCGGCAAGATTCATTTGATTTGTTTTATTCAAAAGCTGAACGGCACGCTTGATATTCGATCCCCTGATCCGCGCTACCGTGATTTCGATATTGAGCGAATCCAGCCACTCCTCCGTCGAGGAAAATTTGATCACGTTTTCTCGACGGTTCCGTTCATCCACATACATCTGTGTGCGGGAACGATCTTCCTCCGTGATCGAGGGCTGGTCGAAGCAATCGAGCGAACGAAGCGCTTCGGCATACCTGGTTGGCGATTTCGGCCACTCCGGGACAAACACTTCGGGTAACGATTCCCGGACACGGCCCCGCTCCGCCGGATTGTCATCGATAAAAACGAAGGACTGCAGCCCGAGATTCAACTCCTGAGCAAGCTCGACGATATTTTGCGCCTTGTCATTCCAGTTGATACGCCAGGCGGCGATATCCTGTTTGCGCAAGACCATTTCCGGATGATTGCCGATAGCCGTCAGCGCAACGTTTTCATCATTCTTGCTCACAAGCACGACCTGTATTCCGCGCCGGGTCAGCACTTTAAGAGCCTTTTGAAATTCGACGTAAGCCTCTCCGTTATGGTCGTGTCCGCCGAGATTCAGATTTTCCCAACCATCATCGCCAACGACGCCGCCCCACAAAGTGTTGTCCAGATCAACCGCAATGACTTTTCGGCTCGATCCCGTGCTCGCACGGATTGCAGCCTTGATGTCGCGCGCCGCCGTCTCAAACACGCCCTCAGTAAAAGGCGTCTTCATCGCGAACCAGTATTTTGGATCACGCGCATTGGGCTGCGCCGCTTCCAACCATCTGCTGGCATCGAGAACATAAATGTTGCTTGTCGATCGAACGGCTTCGGCCAACAGCACATTCATCTTCGCTAAAAGATACGCATGACCATCGCCAGCCCAATCCAACGCTCCCAAGCCGCGGTCTTTCATCGACCGCACCCAGTTCGCGACAAACAAGACCCGGTAGTTTTTCGCCGCGCGCTTTAACTGTTCGGCAAATTCGGCGGCTTCGATGAACAGTCGGGCGGCATCGACTTTTTCCCCTTCGAGAACTCTCGAAAATGTCGGGATGGCACCTTCCGGACGCGTCCAAACCAAACCAAATCTGTCCGGGTTCGGCGCGGGTTGTTCGTTCAGCGATTGAAAAACCTGTCCATAAGGTGCCACCACAACACTGCATTCCGGCAATGATTTGTCCGCCTGCAAATACCGGCCCAGCAGATCAACATTGAAGTCCGAAACCAGATGAACTTTAATCAAGGGCGGACACTGTCGAGGATAAAGTCAACAATCGCGGCTGGCGTTCCAGGAGCCGTCCCATCGATGGCGGTGACGAGATTGCCCAGCAGGTCTACCTCTATTCCGAACCGGTTTTCGATGTTGCGTTCGATGGACAAGGCCAACGTTGTCATAGCAAGAGAATCGAGCATTCCATCCTGGCCGAACAGCTCCACGTCCAAACTCTTCGGTAACTGATTCGCGGGATCGCGAAGCTCGTTAACGGCGTCCATCGCCTGGAAGACCAATTCAGTCGCCATTTCGCGGTCTAACACCATCATTACGATCTCTTGCACGGGACTTCGGACGACGAAAATAGGTCATGACCACATTTCGTATTTGTTCGCCAGCAATATCGATTTACCAGCTTCCAAACGACTTTTACTGTGATGCTGGGAGCCCATCAACTGCCGGCGGCAGACCATATCGACATAGTCGAACACACACAGCGCGCCGGACGCAACCGTAATCGCCTGCGGCACGGGGATCCGGAAGCCAGCGTCGCCGGCATCACGCTGGCAAACAAGCTCGGAACGGCAAGACGAACGTCCCCACACGGCCATTCAATCATCACGTATCGCCCGTAGTGCGATTTCGCAGGCCGCCATCACTTTTTCCGCTGAAAGCTCCAGGAGGCACGCGCTGTCACTCTCCAGCCGCCGCTCGCAGCCTTCGAGCTGGCACGGCATGCACGGCAGCGCGTTCTGCACCAGAACGACATTGCCGCGGCGTTGCGCGGCGCCGTTCTCGCCCGCGTCACGCCATGGCTCGGACAGACCCTGCTGCGGCCAAGGGCCCCAGAGCCGCGGGTCGGTCGGCCCGAACACCGCCACCGTCGGGCAGCCGGTCGCCGCCGCGAGATGCGTCACCGATGTATCGGGGCCGACATAAAGCGTCGCGCCGCCCAGCAGCGCGGTCAGTTGCGGCCAGCTCAAACGGCCGTCGAGACGGCGCACCGCCGGCACGGCGGTTCCGCCCTGGCCCCAGATCTCGTCGAGATAGCGCCGCTCCACGTCGCCCGGCCCGCCGGTGGCGATCACCGAGAGACCGCGCGCGATCAGCGCCGCAGCGAGCATGCGCCAACCCTCGGGGGTCCATTGTTTGTAACGAAAGAACGGCGCGGCATGGATCACGGCATAGCGCCCGCCGATCACGAACCCCGACAGATCTTCCGTGCGTGGCGGAACAACCTGCGGCACACGCGGAATGCCGAGCGCGTCGCAGAACCGCAGCATCTCCTCGACGCGATGCACGCCCGGCTCATGCACGACAACGCGATCGAGAAAGCTTTGCTTGAAACGGCCCTTGCGCTCCGGCTCCACCAGCGCAACGCGCGTGCGGCCCGCCACGGCGGCATAGAAAGTCGGCCGGTCGCCGGCCTGCGTCGATACCGCCAGCGCGTAACGGCGAAACAGCGCGCGTAGCAGCGACAGGCTTTCGCCGATACCGGGCTTCGCCGGAATCGCGATCACATGATCGATATCCGGATTGCCGGCGAGGATCGGCGCGGTGTCGGCGAACACCAGCACGTCGATGGTCGCGCTCGGCCAGGCTTGCCGCATGCTGCGAATGAGCGGCGTCGTCAGCAGCACGTCGCCAAGCCGACGCAACGCGATGACAAGGATGCGGGAGGAGCGCGGCAGATAAAGCGGCGTCATGACGCCACCCCGTTTTCACGCGCGCGCAATTTCAGCACCGCGCCGCCGGCGATGCCGATGCCGACCACATAGGTCCAACCCTGCGTAAAATCGAACAGATGCGAATTGAACAGCGAGCCGACGACATTCTGGATCACGGTCAGCAGTCCGACCCAGGCCGCGAGGCCGGGCCCGCGAAACAGCAGCCCGTGCGCGATCCACATCGCCCACAACACCAGCACGCCAATGAGACCGAGCTGGATCGCCACGGCGAACGTCTGCTGATGCGGATTGGGCGTGATGGTCGCGTAGGGGCCGGTCTCACCGGCGGTTTGCAGGCGGAACTGCTCCGGGATCGAGCCGGTGCCGTGGCCGAACACCGGCGCGGTGGCGATACTCTCCAGCGACTTCTTCCAGAACTCGAGTCGTTCGCCGGAAGAGCTGGCCGCGTTTCCTTTCCGATAGACGTCGATCTCGGTTCGCAATTGAATCGTGCGCTCGCGCAGATAGGGCGACGCGGTCCATAGCCCCGCAGCGACCACACAGGCGCCGGCGAGCGACAGCGCCGCGACCATCGGCCGGCGCATCCGGATCAACAGCGCGATCAGCAGCACCGGCGCGACCACCAGCGCCGTGCGCGCCGTTCCGGCAAAAACCACGTTGTGCAGAAACCCTGCCGCGAGAACGGCGGCACCCGCGGCCAGCCAGCGCCGGCCGTGCCGCCACGCCAGCACCGCGAGCGGCAGCAGGATGAAAATGCAGGCGACGAATTCTCCGCTCTGGGTCGCATTGTTCTTGAACGGCGACGGGAACGTGAACATATCGCGCCAGTACAACGACGGCGCCGCATAGAACACTGTCGATAACACGAGGATCAGCGCGCAAACGCCAAGGTAAACCCACAGGGCAATGTGCGCGCGGTCGGACCTCCTGAACTGCAGCATCAGTAGCGGGATCGCGGCAAGCTTGAGGAAGGAGTCGAGTCCCTTCCATCGCTCGATCCAGGCGACATCGGCCCACAGCATGCCGACGACACCGAGCGCGACGAAGGCCAGCGGCAGCCATAGCGCCGCCTGCGCCCGCACCACGTCGATATCGCCGCGCCGCAACGTCGGGATCACGGCGATCAACCACGCCACAGCCAGGATCGCCGTTGCCGACGTGGACAGCGGCACCGACGCGACCAATGCGATCGCGAGACCATCGGCCACCAGCGCCTGCCGCGCCACGAAACGGGGATCGGTCATGGCGAAGATCATGCTTCTGCCTTCAACGCCGAGAGGCCGCGATGCGCGCGGATCGCGTCGGCGCCGATCACGGCATTGAGCCGTGTGTCGTTATCCGGCAACGCGGCGCGATCGAACTCCTTGTGGTGGAGATGCAGCACGCCGGTGGCGAAATTGCCGTCCTTGCGCGCGACGCTGGCGCGGAGGAGCCGCACCACGAGGTCCGAATCCTCACGGCCCCAGCCTTGATAGTCGGCATCGAAGCCGTCGACGCGGATCAGATCGTCGCGCCAGACCGCGAGATTGCAGGAACGCACCCCCTGCCAGCGATCCTTGCGCCACAGGCGCATCGGCCCGAGCGGCAGCGTCAGCAGCGCGGCCAGCCGGTTGACACCGCCGGTCAATCGCGCGCCGAGCCAGCGCGGCAGCGGCCAGCGCTCCACCGGCAATTGTCCGGCCAGCACTTTGCTGGTCATCACGTCCGACAGCAGCACGCGGTTCCCGGCGACGAAACAGCCGCGCTGCGCCAGCGCGCGATGCTGCGCAACGAAGTTCGGCCGCGCCAGACAGTCGCCGTCGAGGAAAATGACATAAGCGCCCCGCGCCAGCAGAACCGCCCGGTTGCGGATTTCCGCGGCGCGGAAGCCGCGGTCCTCGTGCCAGACGTGTTCGAGGCGCTGCCCCACCCGCCCCTTCCAGGTCTCGACCAGCAACGCGGCCGAGGGCCGCGAGCCGTCGTCGGCGACGATCACCTCGAAATCCGGATCGGTCTGCCCCGCGAGCGCGCGCAGCACCGCGGCGAGCGCGTCGTCGCGGTTGTAGGTGGTCACGATCACGGAGATCAATTCGCGCACGATATCTCGGAGGCCGGTTTGCGGTGGTTCAATAACGTATTTACACAACTTCGGGGCGCCTGCTGCCCTAGGATATTCCGGTGTTCCCAGGCAAATTCGCATTAAACTGCCGCGAATCGAACGCCGTTTTCGTCGAATTCCTCCCCCGAGCCGGGAAGCGGTCCGGGACAGCGGGATGCTGCAACCCCAAATCCCCGCTTTACAGCCCAACGCGCCCGGCGGATATATCCCGCAGATTGCGCTGATGCGGCTGGCTCATCCCGTTTCCATTTGTCCTGACTTCATATCCATTCCATGAGCTACCGTCTTTTCGGCATTCTCCGGTTCGTTCTTGCAATGATGGTCGCCGTCAACCATGCGGCGCCGACATTCGGCTTCAATAATGCGATCGCCCTATTTCCGTGGGGCGGCATCGCCGTCACCTGCTTTTTCGTCCTGTCCGGGTTCATTATCGCGGAGGCAATCGGCACCTACTATCTGAACAGGCCTTTCGCTTACCTGTTCAACCGGATGCTGCGCATCTTGCCGCCGTACTGGCTCGCGCTGCTCGTTTCGATCCTCGTGCATATCGTATTGAGCCAGAGCGGATCGCTGGCAATCTACAATCAGCACCCGACCGACATTTTCTCGTTACAGAACATCGTCGCGAACATCACGGCCGTCCTGCCGCTTCAGGGCGCCATCGGCATTTTCCATCTGAATAGCTTTTACGGTTTCGTGAGCTATTACTGGGCCATCCTCATCGAGGTTGATTTCTATCTCATCGCGTTTCTGATCGTTTTGACGGGCGGCTCCTTTAAATCCAAATTCAAACCGTTTGTCGCACTGTGCATCGCCGCCTTTCTGGCCATCCATCTCGTGAACGAGTATGTCCGGCCCATCCGCTCGGAATTGCATTACATCCCTTATTTCACGCTCGGCGTTTGCATCTATGGGTGGCGGGCCGGCTCCCGGCTGGCGGGCATCGGGATTGCCCTGAGCGCGCTGGCGGCGGCGGCGGCATTCGCACTCAACATCGATGAAATCGCCCCGGTCGCCGGTTCCGGCGATCACCGCGATCTCAAGACCGCGCTGGCAGTCGGCGGGCTGGCGGTTTTCTGTATTGCGATCTTCCTGCTCAGCAACACGAAGGCTGCCGGCCGCCTGCGCTCGATTGACCGATGGTTTGGCGATCTATCTTATCCGATCTACCTCAACCATTATATCGTGCTGACAACGCTGTTCTCGCTGGGAGCCGCGTCGTGGACTGCGCTGCTGATATTTACCGCCGGATCGATCGCGCTCGCCTGGGTTGCCGCGGCGGCCGTGGAAATTCCGCTCCGACATGTTCGCGACGCGATTCGAGGCCAGTCCCTTTAAGCTACGCACCCCGATCACGTTGAGGCGCTCACCGTCATCACCCACCGCGAAGTCTCCTCGATGCCCACCATCACCGCCTATATCATCGCCTACAACGAAGCCGAGAAGATCGACGCCGCGGTGTCGAGCGTGCTCTGGGCCGACGAGATCGTGGTGGCCGATTCCGGCAGCACCGACGGCACGGCGGAGCGCGCCACCGCGCTCGGCGCGCGGGTGGTGCAGATCCCGTTCCAGGGCTTCGGCGACCTGCGCAACAAGGCGATCGCGCAGTGCACCGGCGACTGGATCTTCAGCCTCGATTCCGACGAGCGATGCACCGCGCCGGTGCGCGACGAGATTCTCGCGCTGATCGCTGGAAATCCGCCAAGCGACGTCTATCGCGTGCCGCGCAGGAGCTACATGATGGGCCGCTGGATCAAGGGCTCCGGCTGGTATCCGAATTTCCGCCAGCCGCAACTCTTCAAGAACGGCGCGATGCGCTACACGCTCGAGCCGGTGCACGAGGGTTACGAGAACCTGAGCGGCAAGCCGATCGGCGTGCTCGCCAACGCGATCTGGCAGTTTCCGTTCCGCAATATCGAGGAGGTCATCCACAAGATGAACCGCTACTCCTCGCTCGGCGTGCCCAAGATCGCGCACAAGAAGGTGTCGATGGCGAGCGCCTTCGGCCACGGCCTGTGGTCGTTCATCAAGCACTACATTTTCAAAAAAGGCTTCATCGACGGCTGGGCCGGGTTCGTCATCGCCTTCGGTAATTTCGAGGGCACATTCTACCGCTACGCCAAGCGCTACGAGCAGAACCAGACCTGGCAACCGCCGCAGAGCGAACCGCTGCGGCGGGAGAATCGCTAATGCCGTTCGTCCCCGCGAAAGCGGGGACCCACGCTTGGCTCATTCATCGGTGATGCAAAGTGTGGATTCCCGCTTTCGCGGGAATGAACGGAGAGAGCTCTACATCAGTCCTTCTTCCGTGCCGCCCGCAACGCGTTACGGACAACCCGGAACGGCAGCGCCAGATAATATTTGCGCACGATTTCCCAGCGGTCGCCGGAAGCGATGCGCTGCGGCGCGTCCTCGGGCACATACCAGCCGTTGTTCTCGTAACGGCGGATCAGCCGGTAACCCATCGCCCGCACCGCGCGATGCTTGGCGAGATTTTCGACGTGATCCTCCAGCAGGATCAGCCGCGGACGCCAGCGCCGCGCATCGAAGCCGGAGAGCACTTCCAACTCATGGCCTTCGACATCGATGGACAGGAAATCGAAACCCGGCTGCGCGCCGCCTTCAGTCAGTACGCGGTCGAGCGTGCGCACGGGTACCGAGATGGCGCCATCGGGCACGGTGCCCGGCGCCATCCGCTCGCGGTTGAGCGACGAGAGCGGTCCCGCCACATGCAAGGTCAGCGTGTCGCCGTCATGCGCGGGATCGGAGCAAGCCACCGCGAACACCCTTGCGCGGCGGTTCGCGCGCAATGCCTCGGCAAGATCCGGCTGCGGTTCGATCAGCAGGCCGGTCCAGCCCTTCTGCTCGAGATGATAAGTCTGCGAGCGCGCATGCGGGTCGTTGGCGCCGACCTCGACGAAGAAGCCAGGCGTATCGCCGAAGAACTGACGGATCAGTTCCTGTTCCTCGTTGGGCGGAAATGCGCGGGCCACGGTCTGCTTTCGTCTGCTATCGCGACTTGATCTTGTCGCCGTTGGCGCGCGTGCGCTCGACGATGCGCGTGGTCGACTGACCCGGCACCAGCTCGATCAGCACCACCTCGCCGCCTGCCTTGCGCACCACGTCGCCGCCGACCACCTCGTCTTCCTTGTAGTCGGCACCCTTGACCAGCACGGTTGGCGTGACGCGCTCGATCAGTTTGAGCGGCGTGTCCTCGTCGAACACGACGACGAGATCGACGGCTTCGAGCGCCGCCAGTACCTCGGCGCGCGATTGCGCGTTCTGCACGGGACGCCCCTCCCCTTTGAGCCGCGTCACCGAAGCATCACCGTTGAGGCCGACGATCAGCCGGTCACAGGCGCCGCGCGCGCCGGCAAGGATTTTCACGTGACCGGGATGCAGGAGATCGAAGCAGCCATTGGTGAAGCCGATGCGCAGACCCGCGCGCCGCCAGTCGGCCAGCCGCTCGTCGATCAGCGACCAATCGAAAACGATCTTCTCCTCGGCGGCGAGCGTCGCCGCCGGCAGGATGCGCGAGCGCAGTTCCGCCACCGAAGCCGCCGCGGTGCCGCGCTTGCCAACCACCACCGACGCCGCGGCATTCGCCGCACGCATCGCCGCCTCGAAATCGGCTTTCATGGCGAGCATCAACGCGAGCACCGCCACCACCGTATCGCCCGCACCGGACACGTCGCGGATGCGCACCGGATAGGACGGCACATGCACCGGCGCGGCCTTGTCGGTCACCAGCGTCATGCCCGCTTCGCTGCGCGTCACCAGCACGGCGCGCGACGACACCGCCTGCATCAGCGCAGCGGCGGCAGCCGCCACATCGCTATCGGTCCCCGCCGCCATGCGCGTCGCGTCGGCAAGCTCCTTGCGGTTCGGCTTGATCAGCGTCGCGCCGGCGTAGATGGAATAGTCCTTGGCCTTGGGATCGACGATCACCGGCTTGCCGGCCTTGTTGGCGGCGTCGATCACCGCGCGGATCAAGCCCGGCGTCAACGCGCCCTTGGCGTAATCCGACAGCACGATCGCGCCGGCCTTCGGCAGCACGTCGAGCGCCAACGCGATCAGCTTGCGCTCTTTGTCAGACGCCACCGGCTGCGCCATCTCCCAATCGGCGCGCAGCAGATGCGTCGAGTGATGCTCGGAGACGAAACGCACCTTGCGCGTGGTCGGGCGCGTGGCGTCGACGACGAGATGCGCTTCGATCTTCTCGTCGCCGTTCAGCGTCGCCGTCACCATCTGACCGCCGGCATCGTCACCGACGACACCGACGAAGATGCAGCGCGCGCCGAGCGCGGCGATGTTGCGCGCGACGTTGCCGGCGCCGCCGATCACCGTCTCGGTGCGGTTGACGGCGATCACCGGCGTCGGCGCCTCGGGCGAAATGCGCGACACCTCGCCATAGACGAATTCGTCGAGCATCAGATCGCCGATCACGAGGACGGTCTGCCGCTCCAGCGATGACAGGTGTTTCTCGAAATCGAACATCAGCGATACCGGTCCGTCCGGTCGAGATACCGCGTGACGTAGCGCGCCACGGTGTCTTCGAGCGGCTGGAAGCCGCCGTTGTAGCCGGCGCGCTGCAGATTCTCGGCACTCGCCTGCGTGAAATACTGATACTGGTCGCGGATCGACAGCGGCATATCCACGTAATTGATGTTCGGCGCGCGGCCGAGCGCCGTGAACATCGCCGTGATCATCTCGCGAAAACTGCGCGCCGCGCCGGTGCCGACATTGAAGAGGCCGGACACCGATGGCGTCTTGAGCAGCCATTGAACGACCGCCACCGCGTCTTCCACATAGATGAAGTCGCGGCGCTGATCGCCGTCGGCAATGCCGTCGCGATGCGACTTGAACAGCCGCACCGGTTCGCCGGACTTCGCGCTGTCGAACACCTTGGCAAGCACACTCGCCATCGGGCCTTTGTGATATTCGTTCGGGCCAAACACGTTGAAGAACTTGAGGCCGGCCCATTGCGGCGGCAGCGGCTGCTTCTTCACCACGCGATCGACCAGCGCGAGATCGAACAGGCTCTTGCTCCAGCCGTAGAGATTGAGCGGCCGCAACTTGCGCAACGCCTCGAGCGACCAGTCGTCGACGAAACCCTGCTCGCCCTCGCCATAGGTCGCCGCCGACGACGCATAGATGAACGGCGTGCGGTTCTCCGTGCACCAGTCGAGCAGCCGCAACGACAGCCGGAAATTGTTCTCGATCACCTCGTCGGCGTCGTCCGCCGTGGTCGAGGAGATCGCACCCATATGGATGATGGCGTCGAGCTTGCGGCCATCAAGCCAGGTCATCAGGTCGGCGGGCGGCACGATATCGGCGAGCTGTCGCTTGGCCAGGTTGCGCCAGCGCGAATCCGCGCCTTTGCCGAGCCGGTCGTTGACGACGACGTCGGTCCGGCCGGCCTCGTTCAGGCTGGCGACGATATTCGAGCCGATGAACCCGGCGCCGCCGGTAACGAGCAACATGCGCTATCCTTTGTCCCGAAATCCTTTGCCTAAGACTTGCCGAATGCGCAACGGTCCGGCAGGTGTGCGGTGAACGGCCATCCCCGGCGAAATGACGACCTCCCCAGATAAGACCGAATCTCTATTCATTCAATATATGAACTCAAATTCAAAATTACCTGTATCTGACCCGGTTCTGCTGATCTCCTATGTGTGGATCGGCGACTTCATCCGCGCGCATTCGATCGTGAAATTGCTGCGCCAGCAGCAACCGGACCGGCCGGTGGACATGGTGTCGAGCACGCTGTGCGCGCCGCTGGCCGACTACATGCCGGGGCTGCGGCAGGCCATCGTCTGGGATCTGCCGCGCCGGCGTCTCGCGTTCGGCCGCCACCGCGCGCTGGCCGAGCGGCTCCGCCGCGAGCACTACGGCCAGTCCATCGTCATGCTGCGGACCTGGAAATCGGCGCTGGCGCCGGCGCTGGCCGGCATCCCGGTCCGCACCGGCTTTTTCGGCGAGGCGCGGCTCGGCCTGCTCAACGACATTCGCCCCGGCGAGCGGAAAGTCCCGCGCATGATCGACCAGATGGGCGCGCTCGCCCTGCCGAAAGGTGCGCCGCTGCCGGCCGGCTGGCCGCTGCCGGAATTGATCGTCCCGCAGGCGGAGATCGACGCCTGGCGGGCGCGCAATGGCCTCGCCGATGCGTCGCGGCCGGTGGTCGCCTTCGCCCCCGGCGCTGTCGGCGCCGGCAAGGCCTGGCCGCCCGAGCACTATGCCGCGCTCGCCAAGGCAATCACCGATGCCGGCGCGTCGGTCTGGGTGCTCGGCAGTCCGGCGGAAAGCGCCGACGCGGACCGGATCGCCGCCGCCGGCGGGCCGCGTGTGAAAAATCTCACCGGCACCGATCTGCGCAACGCGGTGCTGGCGCTCGCCGCCGCTGACGCCGCTGTCACCAACGATTCCGGCCTGATGCACGTCGCCGCGGCGATCGGCACGCCGACCGTGGCGATCTTCGGTCCCACCAGCCCATGGCACTGGAAGCCGCTCAATCCGGTCGCGGCGATCCTCGAACCGCCGGGCGATAACGCCGCGCGGGAGCGCGCGCGGCAGGAGGGCAATCCCGCCGTGGCCCACCGGCGCACCGCCGATGTCACGCCGGGACGTGTCTACGATGCGGTGCGCGGATTGCCGCACATCTGGCCAAAAGCCTGAGCCTCGCACCGTTGACTTTAGCCGCCGCAATTCGCGACTGTGTCGCCGCCTATTTTGATCGGGGAATTTTTCATGTCCGGGAAGCCTGATGTTCTGCTGGTGGGTCACAAGAAGCCGACCATCGTCAATGGATTGGCCAATGCCGTCACGCTGCATGCGTTGATCGACGCCAAAGACCCGGACGCCTTCCTTTCGCCGCTTGCCGACAAGATCAGCGGCATCGCCGTCGCCTACACCGCCAACAAGATCGACGCCGCGTTCATGCAGCGGTTTCCGAAATTGAAGATGATCGCCTCGTTCGGCGTCGGCTACGATCACGTCGATGCGAAGTGGGCGGGCGCGCACGGCATCACCGTCACCAACACGCCGGACGTGCTCAACGAGGAAGTGGCGGACACCGCGCTCGGCCTGTTGCTGATGACGGTGCGCGAGCTGCCGCAGGGCGAGCGCTATCTGCGCGCCGGAAAATGGCCGCAGGGCGGCTATCGCCTGAGCCCGGCGACGCTGCGCGACCGCACCGTCGGCATCGTCGGCATGGGCCGGATCGGCCGCGCCATCGGCAAGCGGCTCGAAGCGTTCGGCGTGCCGGTCGTCTATCACAGCCGCAACCCGCAGCAGGGCGTGACCTACAAGTATTATCCGAAGCTCCTCGACATGGCGCGCGACGTCGATACGTTGATGCTGATCGTGCCCGGTGGCGCCGCCACCAAGAACATGATCAACGCCGACGTGCTCAAGGCGCTCGGGCCGAACGGCATCGTCATCAACATGGCGCGCGGCTCGGTGATCGACGAGCCGGCCCTGATCGAAGCGCTGAAGAGCAAGACGATCATGTCCGCCGGCCTCGATGTGTTCGTCAACGAGCCGCATGTCCCGGCCGAATTGATGGCGATGGAGAATGTCGTGCTGCTGCCGCATCTCGGCTCGGCCTCCGTCCATACGCGCCGCGCGATGGATCAGCTCGTGGTCGACAACCTGCTCGCGTGGATCGCCGGCAAGCCGCCGCTGACGCCGGTGCCGGAAACCCCTTGGCCGCCGAAACAAGGATGAGCACGCTCCGGCCCGCGGCGTTCCTCGATCGTGACGGCGTGCTCAATCACGACGAGGGTTACGTCGCGACGCGTGAGCGCTTCCGCTGGATTGACGGCGCGATCGACGCCGTGAAACGGCTCAATGCCGCCGACTATCTCGTCTTCGTCGTTTCCAACCAATCCGGCATCGCGCGCGGCTACTACACCGAGGCCGATCTCGCCGCGATCGACCGCTTCATGCGCGAGGAGATCGTGCGCGCGGGCGGCCGGATCGACGACGCGCGCTATTGTCCGTGGCTCGCCGACGGCGAGATCGAAGCCTATCGGCGCGATTCCGACTGGCGCAAGCCGAAGCCCGGCATGCTCATCGACCTGATGCAGCATTGGCCCGTCGACCGCGCGCGCAGCTTCCTGATCGGCGACAAGGACACCGATATGCAGGCGGCGGACGCCGCCGGCATCGCCGGGCATTTCTTCACCGGCGGCAATCTCGACGATTTCGTGCGGAAGCTTTTGGGTTAGCGCGCCGCCTCGGCCTCGACCTGTACCAATGCTTTCGCCACCTCGCCGACCGACGGCACCAGCCCCTGCGCGCCGACCACCGCCAGCGGCGCCGTCCCGACCGGCCCGGTGAGCGCAGGCACGCTGCCAGTGAAGATCGCCACCAGCGGCACGTTCAGCGCGGCGGCGAGATGCACCAGCCCGGTATCGACGCCGACGACGAAGCGCGCGCCGGCCAGCATCGCCGCCACCGCATCGAGCGGCTGACGCGCCGGCACGCGCGCGCCGGGGATCGCCGCTGCCAGCCGCTCGGCGCGGTCGCGCTCGCGATCGTTGCCCCACGGCAGCAACACCTCGATGCCGCGCGTGGCGATCTGGCCGCCGAGCGCGATCCAGTTCGCCTCGGGCCACTCCTTGCCGACCTGCGCGGTCGCATGCAGCAGCACGGCGTAATTACCCGGCGTCTGCGCAACCCGCTCCTGCAAGCCGTAGTCCGGCGGAAACCGCATCGTGTAGCCGAGCGCGAGCGCGGTCAGCACGCGGTTGCGCTCGATCGCATGGAGCTGCCGCCCGACCCGGAACGTCTTGTCGTAGAACCACGCCGCCACACGCTCGCGCACGCTCGCGGTGTCGTAGCCGTAACGCGTGCCGCGCGCGGCCCTTGCGATCAGCGCCGTGCGCGCCAGTCCCTGCGTGTCGATCACCGCATCGTAGGCACGCGCCCGCAGCGTCGCACGAAACGCGCCGATCTCGCGCCACGTCGCTGCCGCGAACGGCGCACGGCGCCAGCGCCGCGACGCCACCGGGATCACGGCGTTCACCCCCGGATGCAGCCGCGCCAGCGGCGCGAATGCCTCTTCCACCACCCAGGCGATATGCGCGTCGGGGTACTGCCGCCGCGCTTCGGTCACGGCCGGCATGTGGTGGATCACGTCGCCCAGCGACGAGGTCTTGATGAACAGGATGTCGGTCATTCGCATCCCTGTCATATACGTCCTGTTAAGGATGTCGAACGCAATTCGGCAGGCACTCCGGCGGACTGGCCATCACTAACCCGACATTTATATCGCGGCCCCTAGCGTCATCCCGATATTCACGCGCGAGGGGATGCGGACCATGACCGTCCTGGTGACCGGCGGCGCCGGCTATATCGGCAGCCACACAGTGCACGAGCTCACCGATGCGGGCGAGCCGGTCGTCGTCCTCGACAATCTGAGCACCGGTTTCCGCTTCGCCCTGCCGTCGGGCGTGCCGCTGATCGTCGGCGAGGCGGGCAACCAGGCGCTGGTCGGCTCGCTGATCGACCGCCACAAGGTCGATTCCGTCATCCATTTCGCCGGCTCCATCGTCGTGCCGGAATCGGTTGCCGATCCGCTCGGCTATTATCTCAACAACACCGTCACCTCGCGTGCGCTGATCGAGACCGCGGTGAAGCACGGCGTCAAGAATTTCGTGTTCTCGTCCACCGCCGCCGTCTACGGCGAGCAGGACAATGCGCCGGTGAGCGAAGATGCCGCGAAGGCACCGCTGTCACCTTACGGCTGGTCCAAACTGATGACCGAGGTGATGCTGCGCGACGTCACCCGCGCGCATGGCCTCAAGCACACGATCCTGCGCTACTTCAATGTCGCGGGCGCCGACCCGAAGCTGCGCACCGGCCAGTCGACGCCGGCGGCGACGCATCTCATCAAGCTCGCCGCGCAGGCGGCAATCGGGCTGCGCCCCGAACTCAAGGTGTTCGGCACCGACTATCCGACGCCGGACGGCACCTGCATCCGCGACTATATCCACGTCACGGATCTCGCACGCGCGCACTGGGCGGCGCTGCGAAATCTGCGCGCCGGCGGCGCCAGCGACACCTTCAACTGCGGCTATGGCCGCGGCTCGTCGGTGCTGGAGGTGATCGAGGCGATCCGACGCGTCAGCGGGCTCGCGGTCGATGTGGATTATGTCGGCCGCCGCGCCGGCGATGCCGCGAGTCTCGTCGCCGACACCACCCGCATCCGCGCGACGCTGGACTGGGAGCCGCAATACGAGAACCTCGACACCATCGTCTCGCATGCGCTGGCGTGGGAAATCCGTCTGGCCGCCGATCCGGAAGACCCGCGCGGCGAGGCCACCGCCGCCGCCTGACGACCCAGGCAAATCCCCAGGCCAACTTGAAAAATCCCATCCGGGGGGGCATGTAGCCCCCACCGGCCGCGCCGGATTAACCCTTTCCGACCCCGGTTCCGGACGCGAGACCTCATGGCCGACGTAACGCCGCCGCCCGCCCAATCGCCGGCCCAGCCCTCGGTTCATGCCGACGCGGACTATCGCTCCGGGCCGCTGATCCGCCGGCTGCTGCTGGAACAGCTCCGCATCCACTGGAAGCTGTATCTGCTCGCGCTCATCATGATGGGCATCGCCGCCGGCTGCACGGCGTTGAGCGCCTATCTGATCGGCGACGTCATCAACCAGGCGTACATCAACCGCAATTTCCAGGCCGTGCTGTGGCTCGGCATCGCCACCATCGTGCTGTTCACGGTGAAGGGCCTCACCACCTACGGCCAGGCGGTGACGCTGTCGCGGGTCGGCAACCGCATCGTCGCGTTCAACCAGCGGCGTCTGTTCACCAAACTCCTGCAAGAGAACCTCGGCTTCTTCGCCGGCCGCCATACCACCGAATTCACCGCACGGCTCACCAGCGGCGCGACCGCGGTGACGCAAGTGATGAACCTGCTGATCACCGCCGTCGGCCGCGATGCGCTGTCGCTGATCGGCCTCGTCACGGTGATGGTGGTGCAGGATCCCACGCTGTCGCTCGTCAGCCTCATCGTCGCGCCGCCGGCGCTCATCGTTATCCGCAAGCTGGTGAAGCGCGTGCGCAGCATCGCCCGCAGCCAGTTCCACGGCAGCGCCGCAACCATGGAGACGATGCAGGAAACGCTGCAGGGCATCCGCATCATCAAGGCGTTCAATCTCGAGCCGGCGATGCAGGCGCGGTTCGACGCCAATGTCGCGCACGTCGAATACGAATCCAACAAGATGGCGCGCGTCGCCAACCGCGCCAGCCCGCTGATGGAGACGCTGGGCGGCTTCGCCATTGCCGGCGCGCTGATCTATGGCGGCTATCGCGTGATCGAAACCGGCGCGACGCCGGGCGAATTCTTCTCGTTCTTCACCGCGTTCCTGCTCGCCTACGAACCGGCGAAGCGGCTCGCGCGGCTTAACATCGAATTGAACGCCGCGCTCACCGGCGCGCGTATCCTGCTCGAAGTGGTCGACACGCCGGCCGGCGAACCCAACGACGACGACAAGCCGGCACTGGCACCCGAGCAGCACGGCATCGCGTTCGAGGACGTGCAATTCCGCTATCGCGCCGATGAGCCGGTGTTGCGCGGTCTCACATTCCAGGCCGAGCCGGGCCGCATGACCGCGCTGGTCGGTCCGTCCGGCGGCGGCAAGTCGACTGTGTTCAATCTGCTGCTGCGGTTCTACGAGCCGGAGAGCGGCACCATCCGCATCGGCGGCGAGGCGGTCGGCGGCGTATCGCGCGCATCGCTGCGCGCGCAAATCGCCTATGTCGGACAGGAGATTTTCCTGTTCCGCGGCTCGGTGCGCGAGAACATCGCTTTCGGCAAGCCGGGCGCGACCGAAGCCGAAATCGTCGCCGCCGCCAAGGCTGCGTATGCGCACGACTTCATCACCGCGTTCCCGCAGGGTTATGACACGCCGGTCGGCGAACACGGGTTGCAGCTCTCCGGCGGCCAGCGCCAGCGCATCGCCATCGCCCGCGCGCTGATCAAGAACGCACCGGTCATCCTGCTCGACGAGGCGACCGCGGCGCTCGATTCCGAATCCGAACGGCTGGTGCGCGAGGCAATCGACCATCTCTGCGCCGGGCGGACCACGCTGGTGATCGCCCACCGGCTGCACACCGTGTCCCACGCCGACCGGATTCTCGTCATCGAGGGCGGGATCGTCACCGAATCCGGCCGCCACGACGACCTGCTGCGCCGGGACGGCCGCTATGCGGCGTTCTACCGGCTGCAATTGCGGGACGAAGAGCAGGCCGCCGCGCCCGAGTCCTGATCAACCGCCCGAGATACGGGCCAGCCGAGCCGGGGTTCGCGCCTCAATCCCCGCCTCTGTACGCCTGCGGCAAAATGCGTTACCGGAAGCTCCTCCTGCTCTTTCAGCGAACAGATGGTCATGAGCAACAACAAGCAATACGTCATTCCGCAGCCGCCGCAGCCCTATATCGAGGTCGCGGGCTCGAGCGAGGTGTTCCCGGTGCGCCGCATCTGGTGCGTCGGCCGCAACTACATCGAGCACATCCGCGAAATGGGCCAGGACGAACGCGCGCCGCCGTTCTTCTTCGCCAAACCCGCGGACGCCATCGTCCATGACGGCCAGACCGTGCCGTATCCGTCGCTGACCAAGGACATGCACCACGAGGTCGAACTCGTCGTCGCGTTGAAGTCGGGCGGGCGGAACATCCCGGTCTCCAAGGCCAACGACACCGTCTATGGCTATGCGGTCGGCATCGACCTCACCCGCCGCGATTTGCAGATCGCCTCGCGCGACATCAAGCGTCCGTGGGAAGTCGGCAAGGCGTTCGACGGATCGGCACCGTGCGGCCCGATCATGCCGGCGAGCAAAATCGGCCACCCGACCAAGGGCAAGATCACCCTCAAGGTGAACGGCAAGATCCGCCAGGACGGCGACCTCAACCAGCTCATCTGGAACATCCCCGAGACGATTTCCAAGCTCTCGGAGATGGTGGCGCTCGAAGCCGGCGACATCATCATGACCGGCACCCCGGCCGGCGTCGCCGCCACCGTGGCCGGCGACAAGATCGAATGCGAATGCGAGGGCGTCGGCAAGCTGACCGTCACCATCGGCCAGCCGCTCAAATAAGCGGCAGACACATCCCTTCGACAAAGCCCGCCTTCACCGGCGGGCTTTTTGTTTGTGCAGCCGGCGGCAGGAAGCGGCAGGAACCGGAACCCGGACGCGCCGTTAACGAACCGGTAACCGGCGCAGGCCGACATTGGGGATACCGCATGAAGGACGCCACCATGACGCTCGCGACTCACGACGATCTTCTGCCGTATCACGAGTCGCCGCCGCTCGCCGGCTACGTCCGGCCGCGGCAATCGGCCGATCTGGCATCGACCATGGCCGAGCGCATCATGGCGTTCCATCCGGCGTCCGACGCCGAAGCGCTGAAGCTGTTGCGCGCCAGCTTTCCCAATTCGCCACTCAGCCTGCGGGTGACGGCGCTCGACTTCCTCAACCGTCGCCGCGCGCGCTGATCGCCTGACGCCTCTCTCCCGTTAGAGTCGCGCCGCGCCGCGTGTGCGCGCCTGTTCACGCGCGCCGCAGTCAATGCAGCACATATTGACGCCGTAAAATCAGCGCACGATATCGTAAAGTCACGCCACCAGAGTACGGCATTACGAAAGCGTAAGCTGCACGCGCGCCGCGAATGCGACAGGTTGCCCGCGGGGGGACACGACCGAGCGAGAGCGCATGTGCTGCTTCACGCGCCGCTGACGCAATCCACCCGCTACTACCTGCATCGTGCACGCGCTTATCTCGGCTTTGCGCTCGACCGCTATCGCAATCCGGACGCCGCCAACTTCTATTCCGCGATCAGCACCAGCGCCAATGCGCCGAACGCACATATCGACGCGCTGCCGGACCATAAACTGATCTACGTCAGCGTGCCGAAAAGCGCCTCGACCTCGATCAAGATGCTTCTCAGCCACCTCATCGGCCGTCATCCGTCGCCGGATCAGGTGCATCGGCGCAGCATCAGCGGCCTTGCGTCGCCGTTCGAGATCGGCCCGGCGAGATTCCACCGTCTCGTCACCGATCCGGCGACGCTGCGCTTCACCTTCGTTCGCAATCCATACGACCGGCTGGTGTCGGCCTGGGCCGACAAATTTCAGGGCCGGCCGCTGCAACCGGGCAACGCCTTCATCGACCAGTATCTCGCGCTGCGCCCGCTGGTCGATCCGACCTTGCCGGGCGAAGGCCTGGACGAACTCGACTTCGCCGACTTCATCATCTATGCCGCCGAAACCGCCGCGTGCCGGATCGACGCGCACTGGCAGGTGCAGGACGATATCGTGACGATGCCCGGCCTCGCCTACGATCTGATCGGCCGCGTCGAGACATTCGCGCATGACATCGTGCCGGTACTCGACCATATCGGCGCCGATACTGCCTTGCGGCAGAATGCGCGGATTCCGTTGCGAACATCGACGCACGTCTCATGGCAGGACTACTACACGCCGGATCTCGCGCGGCGCGTGCGGCGCGCCTATGAGCGCGATTTCGACCGGTTCGGCTATCGGTTCGCGCTGTTTTCCTAGAGACCGAGATAGGCCTGACGCACGCGGTCATCCGCCAGCAATTCGTCGCCGCGGCCGGTCAGCGTGATCCGGCCGTTCTCCAGCACATAAGCGCGCTGCGCGAGCTTGAGCGAGACCGCGACGTTCTGCTCGACCAGCAGGCATGTCAGCCCGTCGCGATTAAGATCGGCCACCGTTTGTAGCACCGCCTGCACCACAGCCGGCGCGAGACCGAGCGACGGCTCGTCGAACATCACAAGTTCCGGCTCGCCCATCAGGCAACGGCCGATCGCCAGCATCTGCTGCTCGCCGCCGGACAGGGTCCCCGCCGCCTGGCTGCGCCGCTCGGCGAGTCGCGGAAACATCGCGAACACCCGCTCGAGGTTGCGCGTCTTGGCCGCCCGCGCGCGCGGCAGCATCGCGCCCATGGCGAGGTTTTCAAGCACGCTCAAGGTCGGAAACACCTGCCGGCCTTCCGCCACCTGACCGATGCCGAGATTGCAGACCTGATGGCTCGGCCGCCCGCCGATCTCCGTACCGTTGAACACGATGCGGCCGCGCGAGGGCTTGTGCATGCCGGCGATGGTGCGGATCAGAGAGGTTTTCCCGGCGCCGTTGGCGCCGACGATGGCGACGATCTCGCCGCGCGCGATCTCGAGCGCAACGCCGTCAAGTGCCTGCGCGTCGCCGTGAAACACATCGAGGTCGCTGACGGAGAGCATCAGTGCACCGCCTCCGCGCCGAGATAGGACTGGATCACTGCCGGATCGCGCACCACCTGTTGCGGTGAGCCTTCGGCAATGGTCGCGCCGTGATGCAGCACCAGAATATGCGAGGCGAGCGCCATCACCGCGCGCATCACGTGCTCGATCAGCAGGATCGTCAGTCCGGTTTCGCGGTTGAGGTCGCGCAGGATTCCCACCATGCGGTCGGTCTCGGTCGGCCGCAGCCCGGCCATCACCTCGTCGAGCAACAGGAGCTTCGGATCGGTCGCGAGCGCGCGCGCCACCTCGAGCCGCTTGCGATCCGGCAAGGTCAGCGCACCGGCTTTCTGCGTACGCTTGTCGAACAGATCGAGACGGCGCAGCACCGCATGGGCGTGGTCGCGCGCGGTGTCGACATCCGGGCGGCGCAGCAGCGCACCGACCACCACGTTGTCCTCGACCGTGAGGCCGGGGAATGGCTTGACGATCTGGAAGGTACGGCCGACGCCGCGACGGCACACCTGATCGGGCGGCAAGCCGCCGATGGCGTCGCCGTCGAAGGTGATGCTGCCGCTGTCCGGCGCGAACACGCCGGCGATCAGGTTGAACAGCGTGGTCTTGCCGGCGCCGTTCGGACCGATCACCGCGAAGATCTCGCCCGGCGGCACCGAGAACGACACACGATCCACGGCGAGCAGGCCGGTAAAGCGACGGCTAACGCCCTCGACTTTCAGCAACGGCGCGGTCCCGCTTCCGGTCATGGCTTGCGCTCCGTGACCTTGAGCTTACGCGCGACCCACGGCCACACCCCGTCCGGCAGCGCGACCACGACGAACAGCAGACAGATGCCGTAGAAAACCGCCTTTGCGCCCGGCACATCGAGGCCAAGCCAAGACAGCAGTTCGTGCATGGATTCCGACAGACCGGTCAGCAGGAACGCGCCGAGGATCGGGCCGAACAACGTGCCGACGCCGCCGATGATCGGACCGAGGATGATCTCGATCGAACGGCCCATATTGAACACCTGCTCGGGGAACAGGTTGTTGTAATAGAACGCGGTGAAGACACCTGCCGGCGCGGTCAGCCCGGCGGAAATCATCACCGCGATCATCTTGCAGCGGAACGTGTCGATGCCGAGCGCGCGCGCCGCATCCTCGTCCTCGCGGATCGCCTGCCAGAAATAGCCGAGCCGGCTGCGCAACAACCATCGGCACAGAAGCCACGCGCCGAGCGTCATCGCCAGGATGACGTAGTAAAACATCGTCGGATTGCCGCGCAGGTTGACGAGATCGTTGCTGGTGTATTGCGACACCGGCAGGAACAGACCGCCCGAACCGCCGACATAGCTGAAGTGATCGAAGCCGACGCGGGTGAATTCGGCGAAGGCGATGGTCAGGATCGCGAAATAGACGCCGCCGACGCGGAAGCGAAAGGCCAGGAAGCCGATGATCGCACCGGCGATCACCGCCACCGGCACCGCCACCAGCATGCCGATCCACGGTCCGATGCCGAAGCGCACGAACAGCGCCGCCGCGACGTAGCTCGCAAGCCCGACATAGAGCGCATGACCGAGCGACAATTGCCCGGCGAAGCCCATCATCACGTTCCAGGCCTGCCCGGTGAACGCGAAATACAGGATCAGGATCAGAACGGTGAGCAGATAATCGTTGGCGAGGAACGGCGCGGCGAGCATCAGCGCCAGCAGCAGCACCAGCAGGACGGCGCCGCGTTTCGACAGCTCGGAGAACAGGCCGGTCATCGCTGCCGTTTCCCCATGATGCCTTGCGGCCGCAACAGCAGGACCAGCACCAGCGCGGCGACGGCGAACATGCTTTTCGCCGACGGCGTGAAGAACAGCCCGGCCAGCGCCTCGGTCAACCCGATCAGCACGCCACCGAGCAGCGCGCCCGGCATCGAGCCGAGCCCGCCGATGATGACGATGATGAACGCCTGCAGCGTATAGGATGGCCCGAGCGCCGGCGTCACGTCGGTGATCAGCACCAGCACCGCGCCGGCCGCGCCGACGCAGGCCGCGCCGATGCCGAAGGTGAGCGCATAGAGCCGCTTGACGTCGAGACCGACCACCAGCGCGCCGGTGTAGTTATCGGCGCAGGCGCGGATCGCCTGCCCGATCAAAGTGAAGCGGAAGAACGCGAACAGCACGAGCGCCACCAGCACCGCCGCGAGCGCGGCATAAGCCTTGGTGGCGTCGATGATCAACTTCCCGACCTCGAAGGAATCGAACGAATAATCGGTCTGCACGCCGCGCGCATCCGGCCCGAAGATCATCAGCAGCACGTTGACGAGGATGATCGCCACCGCCACCAGCAGGATGAACTGGGTGTGCTCCGGCTTGTTGACGAAATCGTTGATCAGACCGGCCTGCATCGCATAACCGAACGCGAACAGCAGCGCCGCGATCGGAATGAGCGACAGCAGCGGATCGATGCCGAACGCGGTGAAGGCGCTGAAAGCAAGAAACATCGCCACGGTCATCATCTCGCCGTGGGCGAAGTTGACGACGCGGATGACGCCGAAGATGACGGACAGGCCGAGCGCCATCAGCCCGTAGACAAGCCCGGTGAGGATGCCGCCGACGGCAACATTCAGGATGAGGTCGATCGGCGGCATCGTGTCCTGGGTTAAAGCGTGTTCGGCACACTCTCGCCCGTTCACCCCCGCGAAAGCGGGGGTCCACTCTTAAGCGTGGATTCCCGCTTTCGCGGGAATGAGCGGGAGAGAAAGCTGTGCCAATTCGAATACAGCCTGCTTTAAAGACCGGCGGATCAGCCGCGCTTGCCCCAGCCGGGCATCGGGAACACGACGTTGCCGGCGGAGGCTTCCTTCGGCAGCACCACCGTCGGCACGCCCTTCTTGTTCTGCAGCACGACCGAGGCGATGGTGTTGCACTGGCCCTTCTCGTCGAACTCGATCGGGCCGCCGACCATCACGCGCTTCTCGATCTTGGTCTTGCGCATGGCGTCGGCCAGCGCCTGACCGTTGGTCGAACCGGCGCGCTTGTGAGCGTCGGCGCAGACCAGCAGCGCCTCGAAGGTGAAGCCGATGTTGAAGATGTGGCCCGGCAGCTTGTCCTTCGGATAGACCTTCTTGAACTCGGTCTCGACCATCTTGGTCATGTCGGCCTTCGGATTCGCCCACGGAATCGTGGTGATGATCTCGTCGCCGTATTTGCCCATGGTGTCGAGGAATTGCTGCTCGTAGAGGCCCGGCGCGCCGGGGCTCATGATGCCCATCGGCTCCCAGCGCTGCTTGACCATTTCGCGCACCAGCAGGATCGCGTCGTTGAGCCGCGTCACGGTCATCAGCAGGTCCGCGCCGGTCGCCTTCGCCTTGGCGACTTCGACCGAGAGATCCTTCGCCGCCGGATCGTAGGCAATCGACTCGACGATCTGGAACGGCATGTTCGCCTTCGGGAAGATCGCGTCGATCGCCCGCTTGTTCGCCTGGCCGAACGTGTCGTTGATGTGCATCAGCACCGCGCTCTTCGGCGTCTTGCCGGTGGCGGCGAACACCTGCGGGAACAGCGCGAGACCGCGCGAGATGATCTGCGGCGCGGTCTGGAAGTTGCGGAAGGTGAACTTGTAGCCCTGCTCGGTGATCTGCGGCGCGGCGGCGATGTTGATCATGAAGGGCACGCCCTTCTGCTCCGCCACCTGGGCGATCGCGGCGGCAGCGCCGGAATCGAACGGGCCGGCCAGCATATGCACGCCGTCGGCGATCAACTTCTCGGCCCGCGCGCGCGCCACATCAGGATTGGTCTCGAAGTCGACGGTGGTGAGCTCGATCGGCTGGGTGTAGCCGAGCTGCTTCAACAGCGCCGGCGCGATATCGACGCCGCGCTTGCACGACTGGCCGATGCCGGCCTGCACGCCGGACAGCGGCAGGATCACGCCGATCTTCAGCGGGCCGCCCTGGGCGCGCACGATCGCCGGCGCAGCGAGGAACGAACCGGCCGCGGCGGCGCCCGCCAGCAACTGGCGGCGGGAGACGGCGGAGCGGGTGGCAGTTTTGGACATGGAGTTTTCGGACATGGAATTTTCGGACATGGAAGCTTCCTCCCCCGAGGGTAGCCGGCCGCTTGTCGGGCCGGACGTTTGATACCGATTGTCGCTATTGTTTTTCCCGCACGGACGGGTTGCAATAGCGGTCGCGGGCAGCCGGGCACCGGCCGCCTTTGTTCTGCGCTATTGTTGATGATGACAACTGTCGTCGTCAACAACAATATCGGCTAGTATGCTGCGGCTTAAGGGGGCAGCGACAGCCGATGCGACAGGACAAGGCGGACGAGAGCGCAAGAGGAATGGCAAGCCGCAAACAGGACGCCAGCGGATCAAGATTGCCCGGACAGGACGCGCGCATCGCCCGCCGCCGGCCGATCGATCTTGCCGCGCTCAACGATCATCTCGGCTATTCGATCCGTCGCCTGCAGATCTGGATCTTTCAGGATTTCATCCGTTCGCTCGCTGAAGTGGATATCCGCCCGGCGCAATATTCCGTGCTGGTGGTGATCGGCGCCAATGCCGGGCTGTCGCAGGCGGACCTCGCGGAATCGCTCGGCATCGAGCGCGCCCGCATGGTGCATCTGCTCGACCGGCTGGAGCAGCGCGGGCTGATCGAGCGCCAGCCGTCGAGCATCGACCGGCGCAGCCATGCGCTGCATCTCACCAAGGACGGCCAGCGGCTGCTCAAGCGCGCCAAGGCACTCGCCGCCTCGCACGAGGAGCGGCTCTCCGGAATGCTCGGCGAAACTGCGCGGCTTAACTTGCTCGATCTGATGCGACGGACGGTGCTGCCGTCAGCTTGACACCAACACCCGCTCCGCCGCCGCGGCGAGCGCCAGCAACCGGCGATCCTGCCCGTGCCGCGCCACCAGCATCAGCCCGGTCGGCAGCGCCGAGCCGGGCATCGGCAGAGAGATCGCGCACAGGTCGAAGAAATTGATGATCGAGGTATTGCGCAACAGCAGCGCGTTCTTGCGGGCGAAACCCTCGTCGCTTGCCACCTCATCCATGGTTGGCGCCACGATCGGCACGGTCGGCATGGCGATCAGGTCGAACCCGTCGAGCCGCGCCGCCATCATGCGGATCAGCTCCTGGCGCTGCGCGAGCATCCACGCATAATCGTTCTCGGAGATAACGCCGCCGCGCTCGATCCGCTTGCCGATCTTCGGATCGATATCGGCCAAACGCCGCTGCAGGCGATCGCAGTGTAACCGATAGGCCTCGAACGGAACGATGCCGCCGCGGCCATTGACGTCGGCCATGGCGTCCAGCGGTTTCAGCGTCTCGTCCTTGAGCACCGCGCCCGCCGCCGACAGACGCTTGCACGCGCCCTCGAACGCCAGCGCGACGGCGCCGTCCATCGCTTTCAGCGGCAAGCCCTGTGCAACGCCGATCCGCACGCCCGCCAGCGAAACCTCCGGCAGCGGGGCGGCCGTCTCACCGGCCATCACCGCATCGGCATCGGCGCAGCGTTGCACCGTCATCGCCAGCGGCCCAATCGAATCGAGCGTCGTCGACAGCGGAAACACGCCATCGGTCGGCACGCGCGGCTTGCTCGGCTTGAAGCCGACCGTGCCGGTCAGCGCCGCCGGGATACGCGTCGAGCCGCCAGTGTCGCTGCCGATGGAAATCTCGCACATCCCGTCCGCCACGGCGACCGCCGCGCCGGACGAGGAGCCGCCCGGCACGCGGCTGCGATCCGCCGGAATGCCGGGCGTGCCGTAATGCGGATTCTCGCCGACGCCGGAGAAGGCGAACTCCGACATATTGGTCTTGGCGACGATCACCGCGCCGGCGGCGCGCAGCCGTTCGACCACCACCGCGTCGCGCGCGGCCGGCGCACCCTCTTCCGCAAGGATGCGCGAGCCGGCGCGCGTCACCTCGCCGGCCACATCGAACAGATCCTTGATGCTGACGATGGCGCCGTCGAGCGGGCCACGCGATTGCCCGGCGGCGGCGCGCGCATCGGCGGCAGCGGCCTCGCGTTGCGCACTGTCGCGATAGACGGCGAGACAGGCGAAGCGCCCCTGCCCGGCGGGATCGTCGATGCGGGCGAGTGCTTCGGTGAGGCGATCGCGAGCGGAGGTCTTTGTCGTCATGAAATCGGCATCCAACGGGAGAGGAACCGACCCGAGGGGCCGGACGTTATTACGACTATACAGTTGCAACCTGGGAGGATGCAGTGAAATCCATGTTGATGGCGGCAGCCGTTGCGGCTGCATTGGCGATGCCTGCTCTGACGCCGACGAGCGCGTCGGCGCAAGGCGCCACGGTCGGCGGTGCGATTGTCGGCGCGGGTACCGGTGCCGTGATCGGCGGCGCGGTCGGCGGCGGTAATGGCGCGGCCGCGGGCGCGGTCATCGGCGGCGTCACCGGCGCGGCCGTGGGCGCCAGCGCCGAGGGACGCGACCGACGCTATTATCGCGAGCGTCGCGTCTATCATCGCGAGCGCGTCTGTTTCCGCGACGACTGGGGCCGCCGGCATTGCCGCTGGCGCTAGTCAACCAGACGCGATCAAAAAGGGATGCGCACAGCGCATCCCTTTTTTGTGGACGGCACATCAGCCCTTCGGAATCGCGAACAAGTCCTCGACCGTCATCGGACGCGGGATCAGTTGCTGCTGCACGGCATAGCCGATCAGCATCTCCAGACAGGCCCGGTTGGCGTCGCGGCCGAACGGCACGGTATCGACGCCGCCCTCGCGTTGCGGACCGGCGGCGGTCTTGCCCGCTTCCAGCAGACGATAGAGCTTTGCCACCGTCTCCGGCTGTTGCCGCGCCAGTTCGCCCTTCACCACCACCATGTGATTGACCGGCACGACGCCGTGCTGGCGATACCAGGCGAGCGCCGCCGCGTGCGGATCGGGAACGACGCTTTGCAACCGCGCGTCATCCGGCATCGCCGCGCCGTAGATCGCCGCGTCGATCTCGCCGTCGATCAACATTTTGGTCATGTCGGCGCCTGACGGCGCGCGTTCCGCGAATGGCGGATCGATGGCCTCGGCCACGTGGCCATCCTCATAAGTGATCCAGCGCACGCTGTTCATGTCGATGCCGTAGTCGTTCTGCAGAATGCCGCGCAGCCAGACCGCCGTGGTCTGGCTGTAGGAGCGCACGCCGATGCGCTTGCCGGCGAGGTCGGCGGGCGTGAGCGGTCCGCGTTCGACATTGTGCAGCATGCAGTGATGCTGGAAGCGGCCGAGCATTGCCGCAGGCAGTAACGCCAGGTCCTTGCCGTAAGCGCGTGCCTGCAGATACGTCACCAGCGCCATCTCGCTCGCGTCATAGGCGAGCTGCCGCACCATCGGCTTGAACGCCTTGTTCATCGGCTTGACCTCGACGAAATCGAGCGCGAGGCCCGGCTCGGTGATCCGCCCCTCCTTCAACGGCCTGGTATGCGGATAATCGCCGATGGCGATGCGGAGCGGAGCGGCAGCGGACATGGTCACAACCCGGATATGCACAAGCGAGGGAGCGTCAGCTTGACCCTGCTGACAGGATTGTCAACAATCCAGATAACAGTTGTCCAGTTTCGCGTCCGGGTTCTGCGTTCATGCCCTCTCTCGCTCCCGCCCGCATCGATGTCACCGCGCAGTTGCGCGAGGCGATCGCGCGCGGCCGCCTGCTGCCGAACGAGCGGCTGATCGAGACCGACCTCGCCGCCACCTACGGCGTCAATCGCGCCCATATCCGCATGGCGCTGGCGATGCTCGATCAGGAAGGGCTGGTCGTGCGCGAGCGCAATCGCGGCGCGCGCGTGCGCGCCGTCTCCGACGACGAGGCGCTGGAAATCGCCGAGACGCGGCTTGCGATCGAAACGATGATCGCCGGCCAGGCCGCGCGCCGCGTCACCGACAGCGACCGTAAGGCGCTGCGCGCGATCCTGACGCGGATGCGCGGATGCGTCGACGGCGAGGATTATGCCGGATTCTCCGAGGAGAACGCCGCTCTGCATCGCGAGATCCAGCGCATCGCCGGAAACGCCACCGCGAGCCGCATCGTCGCCTCGCTGAAATCGCAGATCGTGCGGCTGCAATATCGCGTCATCCTGCTGCCGGGCCGCCCCGCCCTCTCGCTCGCCGAGCACCGCCGCATCGTCGAGACGATCTGCGCCGGCGACCGTGCCGGGGCAGAGGCGGCGATGCGCGCGCATCTGACCAGCTTCCTGCGCCTGCTCAAGCAGGCCATCACCGCCGCGCACAGCGGCGGCTTCTGACACCGCGAACACGCAAGAAAGAAGGATCATCACGATGGCTGCCACCAAGACCGGACTGGTCGTCACCGCGCATCCGGGCGATTTCGTCTGGCGCGCCGGCGGCGCCATCGCGCTGCACGCGAAGCTCGGCTACCGCATGAAGATCGTCTGTCTGTCGTTCGGCGAGCGCGGCGAGAGCCAGTTCGCGTGGAAGGAAAAAGGCGCGACGCTGGAGAGCGTCAAGGCCGGCCGCAAGGACGAGGCGCAGCGCGCCGCCGACCTGCTCGGCGCCGAGATCGAGTTCTTCGACTGCGGCGACTATCCGCTCAAGCTCAACGAAGAGCACTTCGACCGCATGGTCGACATCTACCGCGAGGAGAACCCGGCGTTCGTCCTCACCCACGCACTCGAAGACCCCTACAATTTCGACCACCCGAACGCCGCGCATTTCGCGCAGGAGACCCGTGTGGTGGCGCAGGCCATGGGCCACAAGCCCGGCGCGCAGTACAAATATTCCGCGCCGGCGGTTTATCTGTTCGAGCCGCACCAGCCGGAACAGTGCAACTTCAAGCCCGATCTCATTCTCAAGATCGATGAGGTCTGGGAGACCAAATACAAGGCGTTCCAGATCCTCGCCGCGCAGAAGCACCTCTGGCACTATTACGAGCGTGTCGCGCTCAACCGCGGCATCCAGGGCTCGCGCAACACCGGCATCCCGATGACCTACGGCGAGGCGTATCAGACGCTGTTCCCGCGCGTGGCGATGGAACTGGGCTGATCCCCGCAAGATTCAATTTCGGAGAACTGACATGAAAACCGTCGTGGTCCGCAACATTCCGCGCGCCGATGCGAAAGCCTGCGAGGTGTTCGCCAAACGCGGCGTCTCGACCGTGCACGAAGCCTATGGCCGCATCGGCCTGATGAAGCCTTATATCCGCCCGATCTGGTCCGGCGCGTCGATCGCCGGCCCCGCCGTCACCGTGCTGGCGCAGCCGGGCGACAACTGGATGATCCATGTTGCTGTTGAACAATGTAAGTCGGGCGACGTCCTCGTAGTCGGCTGCACCACCGACAACACCGACGGCATGTTCGGCGATCTGCTCGGCACCTCGCTGAAGGCGCGCGGCGTCGCCGGCCTCGTCATCGACGCCGGCTGCCGCGACGTGCTCACGCTCAAGGAGATGGGCTTCCCGGTGTGGTCGCGCGCGATCTCGGCCAAGGGCACGGTCAAGGCCACGCTCGGCGCGGTCAACGTGCCGGTCGTCTGCGCCGGCGTGAACGTCGTGCCGGGTGACGCCGTGGTCGCCGACGAGGACGGCGTCGTCGTCGTGGCGCGCAACAGTGTCGCCGACGTGATGGCCAAGGCGGAAAAACGGTTCGCCGACGAGGACGGCAAGCGGCAGAAGCTCGCCTCCGGCGTGCTCGGCCTCGACATGTACAACATGCGCGAGCCGCTGGCGAAGGCCGGACTGGTCTATGTCGATAAACCGGAGGACGTGTGACGCGCGCTCCGGAGTTCACCGTCGCTTTCGGCCGCCCCGCCGATCCAGCGGCAGCGGACGGACGGCTCGACGCGGCCGCATTCCATCGCAATCACGAAGCGATCGGCACGGCGCTCGCCGCCGATCTCGCGACGATGCAGGGCGACGTGCTGGAAATCGGCAGCGGCACCGGCCAGCACGCGGTCGCCTTCGCGCAGCAGGCCCCGCATCTCGTCTGGTGGCCGAGCGATCCCAACGCCGAGCACCGCCGCAGCGTCGACGCCTGGCGTGCGCACACCGCCCTCGCCAATCTGCGGCCCGCCGCAATGATCGATGTATCGCAGCCGGACTGGCAATGGAGCGACACGACGCCCTCTCCGCCGCTCGCGGCGATCTTCTGCGCCAATGTGATCCACATCGCGCCGTGGTCGGTGGCGCAGGGCCTGTTCGCCGGCGCGGAACGGCATCTGCGGTCAGGCGGCAAGCTTTATCTTTACGGCCCGTTCAAGGCGCACGGTGAACACACCGCGCCGAGCAATGCCGCGTTCGACGAGAGCCTGCGCACCCGCGATCCTGCCTGGGGCGTGCGCGACATCGACGATGTCAACGCGCTGGCACGCCGACACCATTTGGCGCCGGACAAGGTTCACACCATGCCGGCGAACAACCTCATTCTCACCTTCACCCGCATATGACCATGCACGGGCAACAGGGCGCCACGGCCGCGCCGTCAGTCCTTCTGCAAGCCGAGTTCGCGGATCAGCTCGCCGGCCTCGTCGCGGGTCTCGCGCATCGCCTGCGCCATCTCCTCCGGCGTGGACGACACACCGACGATGCCGGTCTTCTCCATCAGCGTCTGATACTCCGGCGTCTTCACCGCCTCGGCGATGTGCTTGTTGAGCGTCGCGATCACCGGCTCCGGCACGCCCTTGGCGGCGCAGACGCCGAGCCAGGTGCTGGCGACGATCGGCACGCCCTGCTCCTTCAGGGTCGGCACGTTCGGCGCGACCGGCAGCCGCTCCGGGCTGGTCATGCCGATCACCTTCAGCCGCTTCGCCTCATAAAGCGGCGTGGTGACGACCAGCGGCCCGACCGCGAACTGGATGCGATTGGCGATGATCTCCTGCAAGGCGTCGCCCATGCCGCGGAACGGCACGCCGATCGACTTGATGCCCGTCACTTTCTCGAACCGCTTGATCACCAGTTCGGGCGCGGAGCCGGCGCCGACATGGCCATAGTTGAGCTCGCCCGGCCGCGCCTTGGCGTAAGCGACGAACTCCTGCATCGAGTTGACCGGCAGATCGTTGGACACGGCGAAGGCGTAATAAGCCCGCGTCGCCAGCGACACCGGCGCGATGTCGTCGAGGGTGTAGCTGCTCTTCTTGTAGAGCACCGTGTTGATCGGATCGATATAGGTGCAGAACAGCAGCGTGTAGCCGTCGCGCGGCTGCGACAGCATGTAGTCGACGGCGATCTTGCCGCCCGCGCCCGGCTTGTTCTCGACCACCACCGACTGGCCGAGCGACGCGCGCAGCTTCTCGGCCATCACCCGCGCCGGACCGTCGGTCGGCCCGCCGGCGGGAAATCCGACCAGCAGCCGGATCGGTTTGTTGGGATAGGTCTGCGCCCGACCTGGCGTACCCGCAGTCGCGCCCGCCATCATCGCGATCAATCCAGCAGCCAGCATGCGCCCCAGCATTTGCAATCCCTTCCCGGTCTGAACACCCGCTCCGTTTTTGCCGACAAACGCCGCCTTAGCAAGATGAGTGCACACCATGTCTGATATGCCTCCCGAACCCATCCTCGACATCGCGCATCTGGCGCATATCGAGATGCTCACGCCGAAGTTCGATGAAAGTCTGCGCTTCTTCATCGACGTGATGGGCATGACCCAGAGCGGCGAGAAAGGCGACAGCGTCTATCTGCGCGGCTGGGACGACTATGAACGCTACTCGCTCAAGCTCACCGCGTCGAAGACCTCGGGCATGGGCCATGTCGCGTTCCGCACCCGCTCGCCGCAGGCCTTGGAGCGCCGCGCCGCCGCGCTGAAAGGCTCCGGCTTCGATATCGGCTGGACCGACGGCGATCTCGGTCATGGCAAAACATTTGTGTGCCACGATCCCGATGGCCACCGCATCGAGCTCTATTACGACACCGAATGGTATCAGGCGCCGCCGGACAAGAAGCCGGCGTTGAAGAACCAGGCGCAGAAATTCCCGGCGCGCGGCGTCAACGTACGGCGACTCGACCATTTCAACGGCCTCGCCGCCGACATCAAGGCGAACCGCGAGTTCTTCGAGAAATATCTCGGCTTCCGCCTCACCGAGCAGATCGTGCTCAACGACGGCACCGAAGCGGGCATGTGGATGACCGCCACCAACAAGAGCTACGACTTCGCCTATACGCGCGACCACACCGGCACGATGGGCCGCTTCCACCACGTCACTTACGCGCTCGATAGCCGCGAGGAGATTTTGCGCGCCGCCGACATCTTCCTCGAGAACGGCGTCTACATCGAAACCGGCCCGCACAAGCACGCCGTGCAGCAGACCTTCTTCCTCTATGTCTATGAGCCGGGCGGCAACCGCGTCGAGGTCGCCAATGCCGGCGCGCGGCTGATCCTCGCGCCGGACTGGAAGCCGATCCGCTGGACCGAGGAGGAACGCAAGAAAGGCCAAGCGTGGGGCCTCAAGACCATCGAGTCGTTCCACACCCACGGCACGCCGCCGGTCGAGACAAAAGGCCACTGATGGCGGCGATCCCGCAGCTCACCCTCCCCGCCGGTTTGCCGATGCCGCGTTTCGGCCTCGGCACCTGGCGCATGGGCGAGGCGCGCGGTGAGCGCAAGGCCGAGACGGCCGCGCTCCGGCATGGCCTCGCGCGCGGCATCACGCTGATCGACACCGCCGAGATGTATGGTGACGGCATCGCGGAAGAAATCGTCGGCGACGCCATCGCCGGGAAACGCGACGGCCTGTTCATCGTCTCGAAGGTGCTGCCGGAGAATGCGTCGCGGCGCGGCGCCGTCGCCGCCTGCGAGCGCAGTCTCCGCCGTCTGCGGATCGACCGCATCGACCTTTATCTCCTGCACTGGCGCGGCAGCGTGCCGCTCGCGGAAACCGTCGAGGCGTTCGAGGCTCTGCGCGCCGCCGGCAAGATCGGCGCGTGGGGCGTGAGCAATCTCGACCTGAGCGATATGCAGGAACTGGCGGACGTGCCGCACGGCGCCGCCGTACAGACCAATCAGGTGCTCTACAATCTCACCCGGCGTGGCATCGAGTTCGACCTGCAGCCATGGTGCCAAGAACGCCGCATTCCGCTGATGGCCTATTCGCCGATCGAGCAAGGCCGTCTGCTCGGTCATCCGGCGCTCGCCAAAATCGCCGCCACGCACGGCGTCTCCCCGGCGCAGGTGGCGCTGGCGTGGCTGTTACGTCAGGACGATGTGATCGTCATTCCGAAATCGTCGCGCGCTGCGCATATCGACGACAATCTCGCCGCGCTCGACCTGACATTGACGCCGGACGATCTCGCGGCACTCGACCGCGCCTTCCCACCGCCGCGCCGCGCGACGCCGCTCGACATGCTGTAACCGCCGAAAGCCACGCTCATGACAAGCAACACGCCCCGCATCGCCTTCATCGGTTTCGGCGAGGCCGGACAGGCCATCGCCATCGGCCTGCGCGAGACCGGCGTCGCGCGCATCGCCGCCTGGGACATCCTGTTTCCGGAGGCCGATGGCGCGACGCTGAAACAGGCGGCGGAGAACGCCGGCATCCGCGTCGCCAGTTCGGCGGCGGATGCGGTGCGCGACGCGGATATCGTCATTGCCGCGGTGACGGCGGCGTCGAGCGTCGAGGCCGCGCGGTCGGTGAAGGACCGTCTTGCCGGCGCGCCCTATTATCTCGACATCAATTCGGTATCGCCCGGCCGCAAGCTGGAAACCGAGGCGCTGCTCGGCAACAGCGCGCGCTATGTTGATGTGGCGATCATGGCGCCGATCCATCCCAAGCGCCACCAGACGCCGATGCACCTCGCCGGCCCGCACGCGGCTGCGATCGCACCGGTGCTGGAAGGTCTCGGCATGAAAATGACCATGGCGGGGCCGGACACCGGCGCGGCGGCCGCGATCAAGATGATCCGCGGCGTCATCATCAAGGGCATCGAGGCGCTGACCGAGGAATGTTTCCGTGCCGCCGCCAAGGCCGGCGTGGTCGATGAGGTCGCGGCCTCGCTGCGCAACAACTATCCGACGCTCGATTGGCAAAAGATCGTTGATTACAACATCGAGCGCATGGCCAATCACGGCATCCGCCGCGCGGCGGAGATGCGCGAGGTCGCCGACACGCTGCGCGAACTCGGCATCGAACCGCTGATGACCGAGGCCATCGTCATGCGGCAGGATGCCATGGGGCGTATCGGCAAGCGCGACAGCGTGCAGCGCACGCTCGACACGGGCGGCGCGGCGATGCTCGGCGCCGTCAACGCGGCGGCGGATTAGCGCCGAACGTTTTTCTTGTCGCTGTCATAAGGCTGCGCCTACACTCCCCCTGTTCCATGGTTGGGAGGAATATCCATGTCCAGAACGTTCAAGCTTGCTGCCCTCACCGCTGCCGTCGCGGCAGCCTTTGCCTTCGCGTCCGCCGGCACCAGCGAAGCAGCGGCGAAGAAGAAAGCCAAAGGTCCAACGGCAATCACCGCGCCGATGTGCGGCCTCGGTCTGCTCGACGCGAGCGGCACATCCAGGGCTCCGGTGTGCGGCACCAAGGGCGGCATGAAGTTCACCTACAACAACGCCTGCTTCGCCGAGAAGGACGGCGCCAAGAACATCAAGGCCGGCGCCTGCGCCACCAAGGGCGCGAAGAAGGCCAAGAAAAAGAGCGCGAAGAAGAAAGGCTGATTTTCCGCCGACGAATGACAAAGGGCCGCTGCATGCAGCGGCCCTTTTTGGTTGGCTTACATCGGGGCTGGCCCGGCGGCTCAACCCTCTCCCGTTTACGGGAGAGGGAAACGATTGAGGCTCGTCCAGCCTACTTTCGCGGCGGAATCTGGATGAAGTCGGCGAGCTGCTCTTTGGTCAGCGGCTTGTCGAGGAATTTCAGCTTCACCGCATCGCGCACGGCGCCGTCGAGGTCCGCCATCTTGTCGCTCTGGATCGATTCCTTCGGATGGAACTTCTGGATCGACTCCTTGATCAGAGACTCATCGAGCTTCATCTTGGTGGCATACATGCTGATCGCTTTCGGATCGGCATACATGAAGTCCACCGACTCGCGATACGCCTGCACGAAACGCATGATCGCGTCTTTCTTGTTCTTCAGCGAATCCGCGTTGACGATGATCGCGCGTACCGTCTGGCCTTTCAGCGACGGCACGTCGCTGCCGTGGGCGATGATGCGGATCTTGCCTTCCTTCATTTCCTTGAGGCCGAACGGCGGCGCCGCCCAGCCGACGTCGATCTGGCCGGACATCACCTGCGTCAAGGTCGCGGCCGGTCCGCCGGTCGCGGTCGGCTTGCCCTTGGCGCCCAGTTCCGAAACGAACGCGACGACGATGTTGTTCGACGACGAGCCGTTGGTCGAATAGGCGATGGTGTTCTCCGGCTTGAGATCCTTGAGCGACTTCAGCGGCGAATCCGATTTCACATACCAGTAGAGATCGCCGGTGCCGGTGAAGGCCGGCAGCAGGATGCGCACCGGCGCGCCCTTGGAAAACGCACGCATCGCGCCGGCGACGCCGACACCGCCGCCGAGATCGGCGCTGCCGGAGATCACCGCCTGGATGGTCTCGCCCGCGCCCGCGGTGCCGACATTCTCCATCACCAGATTGTGCTTCTTGAAGATACCGGCGTCCTGACCGAGCGTCGGCGGCTGGTTCTCCCAGTTGTTGATCTGGCCGATCGCCATCTTGAGCTGATCCTCGGCCATGGCGGGCGCGGCCATCAGGCCGGCCAGCATCAGACCGACAGCACCGGCGACCGCGCGGCGGGTGTGAAATCCTGTCATCGTCATCCTCCCTGATTTTGTCGTTCGTTGTTCTCAGCGACGTTTGCGTTTGGCGGTTTTCTTGACCGTCTGCTTGACCGTCTTCTTGGGCGACTTTTTGGCTGCGCTCCGTTTCGCGGGAGCCGCTTTCCGCGATGCGCCATAAGGCGGCAACTGGTTGCTGTGCGCGAGCCGGCTGACCCAGTGCTCCCAGGTCCTCTCAAGGCCGGTGGTCGAGGTGGCGATCTTGGCGCACAGTTCGATCTCGCCCGGCGTCAGCGGCTGGATCGTGCCCGCCGCCCGCGCCTGCATCTGGTAGTCCGCATTGCGGGCCGAATAGATCGACCGGAACACGGTGTCGCGCACATTGCGGCCGGCGACGGTGACGCCGTGGCGCCACATCAGCACCATCCAGTGGTTGCCGAGCGCCCGCGCGAGCGAGGCACCCTCCTCCGGTTTCACCACCAGCATGTTGGTGTCGCCGAACTCGTCGCGCTGGTCCCAGAACGGCGGCTTCGCGCCGCCGGTCGCGCCGAGATGGAACACCGGCACATAGTCGATGCCGGTCGTCACCAGCGGCATGAAGGCCGGCGAATGATGATGGCACACCGCCATCACGTCCGGCCGGGCCTTGTAGATCTCGCCGTGGATCACCCGCTCGGAATATTGCGATGCACTCGGCGGCCGCACCGGGTCGGAGTCCAGCGTGTATTCGATGATGTCGCCGGGCTCGATCAGCGCCGGCGCGCGCGAACGCGACAGGAAATAGCGGTTCGGATCGTCGGGGTCGCGCATGCTCACATGGCCGAAGGAATCGATGATGCCTTCGTTCGACACGATCCGGTTGGCGAGCGAGAGTTCGTAGAAGAAAGCGTCTTTGGAATTCGGCACGGAGACTGTCCTGTCGTCGGGGCGCGTTGAGCGAGGAACGAACACTAACGCTGTATCGGATGCAGGACCAGACAAGATGCGGGCGCTTGACGGCATCGGCATGGTCCGCGAGGCTCCATCATTCCAGAGGGCCGCCGTGACCGCACCATGACAAGCGCGCATATCGTCATCGATCGGGTCAACCACCTGTATCGTCCGGCGCACGGCCGCCCGGTGCTGGCGCTCGAGGACGTCTCGCTGTCGATCCAGCGCCAGGAGTTCGTCGCGCTGCTCGGCCCATCGGGCTGCGGCAAGTCCACTTTGCTCTATCTGATGGGCGGCTTCCTGCCGATCGAGACCGGCCGCATCCTGATCGACGACAAGCCGGCCGGCCCACCCGGCCCGGATCGCGGGATCGTGTTCCAGCACTTCGCCCTGTTCCCGTGGAAGACCGTGCGCGGCAACGTACTGTACGGCCTCGAGCGGCAGGGGATCGCCCGCGACGAGCGCGAACAGCGCGCGCAGGCATTCATCGACATGGTCGGCCTCTCCGGATTCGAGGACAGTTATCCCTCGCAGCTTTCCGGCGGCATGAAGCAGCGCGCCGCGATCGCCCGCACGCTGGCGATCGATCCCGGCATTCTCTTGATGGACGAGCCGTTCGGCGCGCTCGATGCGCAGACCCGCCATCTGATGCAGAGCGAATTGCGCAACATCTGGCAGCGCACCCGCAAGACCGTGGTGTTCGTCACCCATGACGTGCAGGAAGCCGTATTCCTCGCCGACCGCATCGCGGTGATGTCGGCGCGACCGGGCCGCATCAAAACCATCGTCGACAATCCGGTGGATCGCAACGATCCCAACGTGTTCAAGACCAAGGCGTTCGTCGACAAGGTCGACGAGGTCTGGGATCTGGTGCGCGAGGAGGCGGTGAAGGCGCAAGGAACCGCACAAGCTGCGCGCGTTCCGCGCGGATCATGACCAACGCCGCCGCCCCCACTTCCGCCTCTACCAACGCCGTCACCGGCGCGCTGATCCGCGGACTGACGCGCTATTCGCCGCTCATCATCCTCGCGGTGCTGTGGGAACTGGTCGCCCGGCTCGGCCTCGTCTCCGGCTCGTCGCTGCCCGCCCTCTCCAGCGTCGCCGCGGCATGGGTCGATCTGTTGCGCAGCGGCGACCTCCTCGCCAACACCTGGGCCTCGCTCTATCGCGGCGGCGCCGGCCTCGCGCTCGCCATCGTCATCGGCACCGCGCTCGGCGTGTTCATGGCCTGGTCGCGGCCGGTCAACGCACTGATCGGCCCGATCGTCGAACTGTTCTATCCGATGCCGAAATCGGCGCTGATCCCGGTCACGGTGATCTGGCTCGGCTTCGGCGACGGTTCGAAGATCCTGCTGATCTTCCTCGGCTGCATGCTGCCGGTGACGATCGGCGCGTTCAACGGCGCGCGCTCGGCCGACCGCACGCTGGTCTGGTCGGCGCGCAGCCTCGGCGCCGGGCGGCTGCGCATGCTGCGCGACGTGGTGTTGCCGAGCGCGCTGCCGGAACTGCTCGGCGGCATCCGCACCGCGCTGGCGCTCACCTTCATCCTGCTGGTGAGCTCGGAGCTGATCGTCGCCCGTGCCGGGCTCGGCTATCTGATCGGCTACCTCGGCGCCGACGGCAACTACGAGTCGATGTTCGCGGTGGTGCTCACCGTCGCCTTCCTCGGCTTCGCCGCCGACCGGCTGTATCAGATGTTCGCCGCGCGGGTGCTGCGATGGCAACAATGAAAAGCGGCGACGGCAGCGTCTGGCTGTGGCGGCTCGCGCCGTTCGTCTCGATCGGTGTGCTGCTGCTCGGCTGGGAATGGCTCGCCCGCAGCGGCGTGTTCACGCCGTTCCAGCTTCCGGCCTTCAGCGTCGTCGTGCAGCGGATCTGGGAACAGGCGCAGAGCGGCGACCTGTTCATCAATGTCGGCCTGACGCTGTACCGCTCGCTGGTCGGCTTCCTGATCGCCGCCATCGCCGGCATCATCATCGGCGTCGGCATGTGGCGCAGCGCCGGCATCCGCTGGTTCTTCGATCCCCTGATCTCGGTCGGCTTCCCGATGCCGAAGATCGCGTTCCTGCCGATCGTCATCCTCTGGCTCGGCCTCTACGACGTCACCAAGATCTCGATGATCGTGCTCGACGCGATCTTCCCGGTCATCACCGCCACCCTGATCGGCGTGCGCAATGTCGACCGCGAACTGATCTGGTCGGCGCGCAATCTCGGCACCCGCGAGGGCGAGTTGATGCGCCAGATCATTCTCCCCGCCGCGATGCCCATGATCTTCACCGGCCTGCAGGTCGCTTTGCCGATCGCGATGATCGTCGCGGTGGTGTGCGAGATGCTGATGGGCGGCTACGGCATCGGCGGCGCGATGATGACGGCCTCGCGCTTCGCCAATTCCGCCGGCGTGTTCGCCGGCATCGTCGAGATCGCCGTGGTCGGCTTCGTGCTGGTGAAGGCCATGGCCTTCATTCGCCGCCGCCTGCTGGCCTGGCATCCGGAATCGCTGGAACCAAGCACCGTCTGACGCAGCCACGGATGTAACGCCGCGGGCTCATGTACCGGATGGCGGATGCGGCGGCTCGCGACGCCTTGCCAAGCCCCAGCCCGCGCCGGACAATGACCGCAAAAAGCACGCCCGGCGGACGCACGCCGGCATCATCATGTCACATCAGGGAGGACATTCATGTTCCGTCATGAGTTGCGATGGTCACGGCGCGCGGTCGCGGCAGCTTTCGCGTGCGGCGTCGCCGCGCTCGCCGCAGGCCCCGCTTCGGCCCAGCAGGCGCCGGTGAAGATCCGGCTGTCGTGGATCGTTCCGGTCTCGAACTGGGCGTCGATGATCCAGGAGAAGAAGGATCTCGCCAAGCATCTGGGCAAATCCTACACGCTGGAGATCACCCGCTTCGCCGGCACGCCGCCGCTGATCACCGCGCTCGCCAACAACGAGCTGGAGATCGCCAACCTCACCTATCCGACGCTGCCGATCGCCATCCAGAACGCCGGCATGAACGACCTCATGGTCATCGCCGACGAATTCCAGGACGGCAATGAAGGCTACTACAGCAACGAATACATGGTGCTGAAGGACGGCCCGATCAAAAAGGTCGAAGACCTCAAGGGCAAGGTGCTCGCCACCAATGTCGCCGGGTCCGCCGTCGACGTCGCCATGCGGGCGATGATGCGCAAGCACGGCATGGAGGACAAGCGCGACTACACCGTGGTCGAGACGCCGTTCCCCACCATGAAGGCATTCCTGCAGGAGAAGAAGGCCGACCTGATCAGCGCCGTGCCGCCGTTCGCCCTCAATCCGGAACTGCGCGCCATGGCCCACACCCTGTTCGACACCAAGGATGCGATGGGCGTGACGCAGTTCTCCATGTGGGTGGCGCGCAAGGGCTTCATCGAGAAGAACCGCGCGGCGATGCTCGACTTCATGGAGGATTCGCTGCGGATCGTGCGCTGGTATCTCGACCCGAAGAACCACAAGGAAGTCATGGAGATCGCCGCCAAGATCACCAAGCAGCCGCCGGAGCGGTTCGACTGGGTCTTCACCAAGAAGGACAACTACCGCAATCCGGACATGCTGCCGGACCTCAAGGCGCTGCAGCGCAATGTCGACCTCGTCCAGGAACTCGGATTCATCAAGCAGAAGATCGACGTGACCAAGCACGCCGATCTGAGCCTCGTGCAGGAAGCCGCCAAGCGATTGAAATAGCTAAACTTTTAATCAAAATTAACTAAACATTAACTGATTAAAGCAAGCACTTGAAAATGCTTGCTTTTTTCTTTTTACGCGCTGGAAATACCTCCCGGAATTCGATTGCCTTTTAACTATATTTCTCTAGCTGTGACAGTAAGTTACAGGGATTTCCTCTTTACAAATTAACCATCTTCCCTGACATTCAGCCTCGGAGGCTTGACTGCTACAAGAACAAGGGGCGTTACCATGAGTTTGCTGCGTTCCGTTTTTCTCGCCACGTTGGCCCTTGGGCTTGCTGGCATCTTCGCGACCCCGAGCTACGCGGGTGGCCGGTACGATTCCGGGTGCAACTGCTACCTCCCGGATTCGGCCTTCAAGGCCCGCCGCACGGTCCAGGAAGGACCGCGCTACGTTCCGGGCAATACCCGCGTCGTGAACACCACGCGCGTCGTTCCGCGTGAGAAGGTGGTCGACGAGAACACCCTCGTCGTCCATGTCCGTCCGGTGATCCGGAAGGACGTGGTGATCAACCGCCAGAACATTCTGTACAAGGACATCATCGTCCACCGTCAGAACACCATCCATCGCACCGCCGAGCGCCACAGCAATGTGGTGGTCAACCGCACCGAGCAGGGCTCGGTTGGCTACGCCGGCGCCGAGCACCGCTACGTTCGCGGCCGTGACTGCAATTGCGGCGGCACCACCCGCGAATACGTCGGCGGCGGTTATGGCGGCGGCTACGACCGCACGGCCTACTCGGTCCGTAACTGATCGTTGTTGCGATCCGGACCGCGAGGTCCGGTTCGATCAAGCCCCGCGGGTTTCCCGCGGGGCTTTTTCGTTTGGCGAAGCCGCAGGCAGAAACCCTCGGCCCGTTTACGGGGAGAAGATGGGGAAGAACGACGCACGCTTTCACTCCGCCTCATCCAGAGAGCCTGCCGTCGGGCTTGACCCGAGGGAGCCGCGCCCATAGCGCGTCCAGGATGGGCGTGAACGCCCTGATGTCCCGGCCATCCACGTCTTTGGTGCGACGGAAAGACAGCAAGTCATGGATGTCGCAATAAATGCGGGCATGACGGTGAAGAGAGTGCGGCGCCACTCTCACTCCGCCTCATCCTGAGGAGCCGCGCCATAGCGCATAGCGCGTAGGCGGGGCGTCTCGAAGGATGTGGCGGCCCCAGTCCCGCAGCGGCCCATGGTTCGAGACGCCCGCCTTCGCTTTCAGCTTCGGCGCGGCTCCTCACCATGAGGCTCCGAGAGAGTTGGGCCCTCAATCGCCTCTTGACTTTCTTCCTATATGCCTATAATCCTATCCGTGTCCTGCTCGTCGAGGGGCGTCATCTAGAGGCGTCTTGGTGATGGAGCAGGATGCGGCGCCCGCGCGCACGGTTCGCACCCGTGCGTCCGGGACGCCCTGGGTTTGCCGTCCGCCCCAACTAAGTGGGGCCGCCCAGATTAAAGGGCTGGACGCGGGCCGGACGAACGCGGGCCAAAGCCCGCGGGAGCCGGTGGGGTTCGATCCCGCAAGGATCGGTCGCCCCATCTGTCCGCGCCCCGGAAGCACGGTCCCAGGGAGCGAAAACGCCGCCCATGACAAAGCCCAGCCTGCGCAAGCTTGGCTGGGTGGAGCGCCGCAAGGCGCGCGTGTCTCCGCTCGCACGGAGATGCGCTCCGGTGCTGCCGCGAGGCGGCATCGGAAACCGAGACGTTGCGCTTCGCGGCGCTCCGTCCCCCTCATTCATGGAATGAGGGACGAAACGGGTTTCGGCGTCCCCGCGCCGCAAACAACAGGGGCGATGATGCGCGCCTATGCGTCATCGGTGTGCTGGGCTGTTTGACAATCGCATCGGACGACAAGGCACTCTCTCGCTCCGCCTCATCCTGAGGAGCCGCGCAGAGCGCGGCGTCTCGAAGGATGCAGCGGCCACGATACAGCGCCCGCCTCATGTTCTTTGACGCGATCCTGACGGATCGCTTTGGTTCGAGACGGCTCGCCATAGCGCGACGCGCTCCGGCGCGGCTCCTCACCATGAGGCTTCGAGAGAGTTTACCGCTACACCTCGGCCCACTGCCGCAGCAGGTTGTGATAGACGGCCGTGAGCGACACCACCGACTTGTGCTCGGGGTGATCGCCGGCGAGCCGGATGATCGACATATCGAGGTCGAACAACAGCGCACGCTGCGCCTCGTCGCGGATCATGCTCTGGGTCCAGAAGAACGAGCAGATCCGCGAGCCGCGGGTGATCGGCGTCACCCGGTGCAGCGAGGTCGCCGGATAGACGATCATGTCGCCGGCCGGCAGCTTCACCGAATGCGCGCCGTAAGTATCCTCGACGATCAGTTCGCCGCCGTCGTAGTCCTCCGGCGACGAGATGAACAGGGTCGATGACACATCGGTGCGGATGCGCGCGCCGTTGCCCGAGCGCACTGCATTGTCGACATGATTGCCGAACGTCATGCCGGGGTCATAACGGTTGAACAGTGGCGGAAATACCTGCTTCGGCAGCACCGCCGACATGAACAGCGGCGAGCGGCCGAGCGCCTCGAGCACCATATTGCTCAACTCGCGCGCTTCCGGTGCGCTCTCCGGAAGCTGCAGATTATTCTTCGCCTTCGCCGCCTGGTGGCCGGACGTCACATTGCCGTCGACCCAGGCTGCCTTTTCCATCACCTCGCGGCAGCGCGCCACCTGCTCCGGCGTGAGCACCGCGGGGATATGCACCATCATGGCCGGTCTCCATCATCACGCCATATCGTCACGCCATGCGCCGCGCTCGCGGGCAACGGCGCAGCCGTGTTCAATCACAGTTCGCCCGCCACGCACAATGCGGATCGGTCTCCGCAACAGGCTGCAGAAACGATCTTGCCCGCCCCCGTCCGAGCGCCGGGCGGGAACGGGCAAGATCCGTAGCGGTGTTCTGTCTTACCAGCTCATCTTCAGCGTCAGCGACGCATACCGGCTCGGGCCCGGCACGCCCCAGTTGCTGTAGACGCTGGCGAGATAATATTTGTCGAAGATGTTGTAGATGTTGAACTGCAACGTGGTCTTCTTGTCGATCTTGTAGGCCAGCATCGCGTCAAACCGCCAGTAAGCCGGCGCGTAGGCCGTGTTGGTAACATCGCCCCACACCTCGCTGGTGTAGAACGCGCCGCCGCCGATCTGCCAGTCCGGCGTGATGTCGTAGGTGGTCCACAGCGAGAAGGCGTGCTCCGGCGTCTGGATCGGCCGCTTGTCGAGCTGCGCCGCGACCGAGGTCTTGACGTTGCGGGCATCGACGAAGGCGTAGCTGGCGATCACCTGCCACGCGTCGGTGATCTTGCCTGCCGCGCTCGCCTCGAAGCCGCGGGCGCGGATCACACCGTCAAGCACCGTCACCGTCGCATTGGTCGGATCGGGCACGCGGGCATTGGTCTTATCGGTTTGGAAGATCGCTGCCGCGAGATTGAGCTTGCCGCCGAGCACGTCGGCCTTGGCGCCGAACTCGGTGGTCTCGTTCTTCTCCGGCCCGAGATTGAACTGGCTGATCGCCGTCGCCGCCGTGGCGACGCTGACCGACATGTTGTCGGCGCTCGGATTGAACGACGTGCCGCGCATCAGATAGATGCTGCTGTTCGGCGTCGGGTGGAACACGCCACCAACGCGCCAGCTCAGCGGCGTATCGGTGCGGCTGAGATTATTGACGGTAGCGGCGGCCAGCGGGGCGTCCTGCTGGAAGTTGAAGTAGTCGTAACGCAGGCCGCCGAGCAGCTCGAAATACTCGTTCAGCTTGATCTGGTCGGCGATATAGACCGCGGCCGCCGTGGCATGGCCGATGGTGCGCTGGCTCGCGGTCGCCGGCGTCGGCGCACCGCCGAACCGATACGGATCGGGATTGACGAAGTTGGTCCCCGCCTGCCCCGCCCAATTGTTGCGCAACGCGTCGCGCCGCTCCTGCGAGACCTCGAAGCCGGTCGCCACCGTGTGGTCCCATCCCCAGGTGTTGAACCGGGCGAGGAAGTCGGTCTGGTTGATCAGCAACGAGTTGTGGACGTTCAGGCCGGCACGGTTCGGCGTCCAGTTGACGTTGAGATTGTTGGCGTTCGGAACGCTGGCGTTCGGCTCCGGGAAGACGTTGAGCTGATAGCGCTGCACGTCCGAGAAGCGGGTCGTGTTGGTGACTTTGAAGTTGTTGTTGAACTCGTGCTCGATCTTGGCCGTGGCGATCGAGGCATCGACCTTTTCGACATCCGGGTTCGGGCCGCTGAGGATGCCGTAGAACGTGTTGCGGTTCACCGGCGCGATAGAACGCGGCACGCCGTCGGTCGCTTTCAGGAACGGGATGCCGTAATCCGGGATGTTGTTGTCGTGCTGATAGATGTAGCTCAACGTCACCTTGGTCTGGTCGGTGACGTTCATCTTGATCGACGGCGCGATGCCGAACGTCTTGTTCTCGACCTTGTCGCGGCCCGGCACCATGGAGTCCTGCCCCATGATGTTGATGCGGGCAGACACGTTTTCATTGAACTTGCCGTTAGCGTCGATGGTAGCGCGCGCACCGGGAGCGGTATTTCCGGTCAGCGTTGCATCGACGAAGTCGCGGTCGCGCGGCGCCTTGCTGGTGAGATTGATCGCACCGCCGGTCGAGCCGCGACCGAACAGGATCGAGGACGGTCCTTTGAACACCTCGACGGAATCGATCGAGAACGCATCGCGCGTATACCAGCCGGGATCGCGCACGCCGTCGCGGAACACGTCGCTCTGCGCCGAGAAGCCGCGGATATACGGCGTATCGCCCTGGTTGCCGCCCTCGCCGGCACGGAAGGTGATGCCGGCGACGTTGCGCAGCGCGTCCTTCACCGTGGCAATATTCTGGTCCTGCAGCACCTGCTGCGGCACGACGTTGACGGTCTGCGGCGTGCTCAGAAGCGGCACCGGCATGCGGGTGAGCGACGAATTGGACGCCTGATAGCCGTCATTGCCGCCGAAAATGTCGATGGTCGGCAGCGCCACGCTGTTGTCCTGCGCGGACGCCGCGGTTGCGAACATCAGCGAGGCGACGCTTGCGGCGGCGGGGAACATCATTCCCTGCGCTTGCGCCGCGATCGCAACGATGCGCGAACCTGATTGCGTATCGCGCGCCACGATCGAATTGTCCTGGCGCAGCGAAGTGTGCGCGTCTGCGATGTCGTTGGTCGGCATTGGTCACCCCCGTGAACGGCCGCCTTCCGCTGTTGTCGACGGCGTTCACGACGCACCACACGCGGAATTAGCAACCCTTTACGCGTCCTTAATGCCGACAAAATTCATGAGCAAGGACAAAGACTTGGAAAGAGATAGTCTTTTATTGGACTAATTCTAATCTTGGTTTTCTGGAATCTCTAAAAACAAACACCGATGGCGTTGAAGTCGTTGGTGCAATCGCGTCAACGCCGCGCGGTTATCCAGATCGTGTTCCGCGCTCAGTGCATTGCTGACGTGCATCGCATGCTGAAACCACGGGGACAGCGCGCGCAAAAACAACGCGCGGACAATCGCAAACACATCGCTATCTCATTGTTTGGAATGGCTAAAATGTAGCAACCACGCGTGTTTTGCTGTTCAGGCTGCGCAATGTTGCTGTTATAGCTGCCGCATCTGGAGGCTCGAAATGCCATCTTCGCGCGGGGCGCTGCGGCGCTTCTGGCTCAATGTCCATTTGTGGCTCGGTGTTGCGCTTGCGATCCTGACCGTGCCGATCGCCATCAGCGGTGCGTTGCTTGTCTATCACGATGAGCTCGACGCGCTTCTGCATCCCGCGCGTTATGCGATCACCGGCTCGCAGATTTCACAGCCCGCGAGCGCCTATCTCGACGCTGCGCGCAAGGCGCTCGGCAACGGCACATCGCCAACGCTCGTTCGCTTTGACGAAGGGGGCCCCGTTGTCGTCAGCGCGCGCGGTCGTTCGGCAGAAGGCCCGCCGCGCCGACTCAATGTCTATCTCGATCCACCGACCGCGAATGTTCTTGAGGTGGAAGACTTCCGCGCGTCGATGTTCGGCTTCCTGCATCTCTTCCACGAGAACTTGACGATCCCGGACTATTCCGGCCGTGCGATCGTCGGCTGGATCGGCGTCGCGATGCTGATCTCGTCACTCAGCGGCATCTATCTGTGGTGGCCGCGCAACGGCGCGTTCCGCATCGGCCTGCGCTGGCACCGCTCCGATTCCACCAATACGAATCTGCATCACCTGCTCGGGTTCTGGATTTCGATTCCGCTTGCCGTGGTCTCGTTCACCGGCATCTATCTCGGTTTTCCGCAGCAGAGCCGCGACCTTCTCTCGACAGTCGCGCCGGTGACGCCACGCGCCGGCTTCGGCGCGCCGGCACGGCAGACCGCCTTGAATCCGGACCAGGCGCTGGCACACGCGCTTGCGCAAACGCCGGACGCGAAACCGGCGGTCTTGTTCCTGGCCACCGGCAAGCAGGGTGAAGCGCCGGTCTGGCGCATCCAGGTACGGGATTCCCAAGGCGGCACGAAAACACTGCTGGTCGACGACCGCGCCGGCACCGTCACGCCGGTCGCCGTGCAATCCGGTGACAAGATTTCCCAGTGGATCCGCTGGATCCATGAAGGCAGTCACTCCGGCCCGGTGTGGAAAGTGATCGTGCTGTTGTGCGGCGTGCTGCCGCCACTCTTCACCATTACAGGCATCATCATGTGGCTGCAGCGGCGCCAGCGCCGCACAGCCGTGACGCGCCTGCGTCCGGCCGAATGATCCCGCTGCCGTGGTTCTGAGCGGCAGCCAGAACAAGAAGAATTGACGTTGAGGAGTTTGAAAATGGCGTGCGGAGCAATGACACGAAACCGGAGCACGCGGCGGCTTGCCTCCCGCGCATTCGCCGGCGCGGCGCTGGCGATCGTTCTTGCAGCGAGCGCCATCGCCCAGACGGCGCCAGGCGCAACCCCCGCACCGGTCGCGCCGCCCGCCGCGACGAGCCCCGCGCAATCGACCGTCGCCCCCACCTTGCCCGCGCAGTTGCCATCCACGCTGCAGCCGGCACCGTCAACCGCGCCGACGCCGACTGCGGCAACGCCGAGCCCGGCAGCGCCGACCGCCGCACCGAACGCGACGGCAGCGCCGGCCCCGACAGAGGCTGCTGCTCCCGCGCCGGCAACACCGTCCGTCCTGCCTCATGTCGACGCGGCCCTGCCGCGCGACCTCAGTCCGTGGGGCATGTTCATGCAGGCGGACATCATCGTGAAGCTGGTCATGATCGGACTGGCTTTCGCGTCGGTGCTGACCTGGACCATCTGGCTCGTCAAAGTGCTCGAACTGCTGGCCGCACGACGCCGTCTCAAGGCGTCGCTCGCAATTCTCACCAGCGCGCGTTCGCTCGCCGATTGCCGCGCACGGCTCAAGCCCGGACACGCGGCCGCGCCGCTGGTGCGCGCGGCAGAGACGGAATTGCAACTGTCCGCCGACGCGATCGAGCCGGCCGGCGTCAAGGAACGCCTCGCCTCGCGGCTGTCACAACTGCAGACCAGCGCCACCCGCCGCATCAATCGCGGCACCGGCCTGCTGGCCACCATTGGCGCGACCGCGCCGTTCGTCGGCCTGTTCGGCACCGTCTGGGGCATCATGAACAGCTTCATCGGCATTTCGAAATCGCAGACCACCAACCTTGCGGTGGTCGCGCCCGGCATCGCCGAGGCGCTGCTGGCAACGGCCCTCGGTCTCGTCGCCGCGATCCCGGCGGTGGTGCTCTACAACATGTTCTCGCGCTGGATCGCCGGCTATCGCGTACTCTACGCCGAGGCCTCGAACGAAGTGGAGCGCCTGGTCAGCCGCGATCTCGATCGCGCCACGCAGGGTAGCCACGCACTGCATGTCCGCAGCATGGCCGCCGAATAGGTTCGTTGAGTATCGAGTGATCTGACATGAGCGCGCGTCTCGACCACGGCGACGACGATCTGGCGGAAGTCCACGAGATCAACGTCACTCCGTTCATCGACGTCATCCTGGTGCTGCTGATCATTTTCATGATCGCCGCGCCACTGGCGACCGTCGACATTGCCGTCGATCTGCCCTCGTCCAACGCGCAACAGCAGCAGCGCCCGGACAAGCCGATCTATCTGACGTTGAAATCCGACCTCAGCCTGATGCTCGGCAACGATCAGACCGTACCGCGCGCGGCGCTGGCGAGCACGCTCGCACAGGCGACAAACGGCGACCGCGAGCAGCGACTGTTCCTGCGCGCCGACCGCGCGGTGCCTTACGGCGAGTTGATGACCCTGATGAACGATCTCCGCAGCGCCGGCTATCTGAAGATCGCGCTGGTCGGCCTCGAGTCGGTACCGCAACCATGAGCGGCCCGGTGCTGAACCTGTTGCGGCGGCACAGCGGCGAATGTATCCGCTGGGGAACCTGTTTCGCCGTGGTCGCTGCGGTGCATGCCGGCGGCGCGATGGCGCTGCTCGCCAACTGGAACAGCAACGACCTCGCCGCTAATCCGCCGGCAATCATGATCGATCTCGCGCCGATGGCGGTTTCGCCAACGACCGAAGCCACCGATATCCCGATCGGCCAGCAACAGGCCGCCGTCGAGCCGGAGCCGACACCGCCGGAGCCTGAGCCGGAACCACAGGTCGAGCCGCCGCCACAGACCGATGTGGCGCTGGAGCCGCCTCCACCGGTCGAATTGCCGAAGCCGGAGCCGAAAAAGGAAAAGGTGGTCGAGAAGCCCAAGGAAAAACCGAAGAAGAAAGAAAAGAAGAAGATCGCCATGGCGCCGACCGCGGCGCCGCAAACGGCTGAGACCCAAGCAGCGCCCGCGTCCGGTGCCTCCGGTCGCGCCGCGATCATGAACTGGAAGAGTCAGCTCGTGTCGCGGCTGGAGCGCAGCAAACGCTATCCCTCCGACGCGCGCTCGCGCGGCGACCAGGGCGTCGCCTATCTCGCCTTCACCGTCGACCGCTCCGGTGGCGTGCACGGCGCGCGGATCTCGCGCAGCTCCGGCTCATCGGCGCTCGATTCCGAAACCGTCGCCCTTGCCCTGCGGGTGTCGCCGCTGCCGCCACCGCCGCCGGAAATGGGCGGAGGCAGCATCCCGATCGTGGTGCCGATCCGCTACAGCATCCGCTAACGGCGGCGCCCGAAAGAGCGGGATTGGATCGTCGCTCCCCTTTTCATGGAGCGTAATCTTTTCCGAAAACCGGTCCCCACTTTTCGGGATCGTGCTCCAGTCACTGATTGATTCCGTTTCGTTCCCGCTCCGGACTCAGTTCGCTACAATTTTAGCTATTAACGCTGCGCGCAAACATCGTGCGGCGATCCCTTGCTGCGGGCTCAATCCATGTCAAAAGATACACGCATTGGTAACCAAACCGATGCGGCGCGACACCCATGGGGATGGGACGCCCGACGCGAAGGGGTCGCGGTGAAACCGCGAAAGGGACGATGACGAAATCCTGTGTCCATCTGGCAATCGCTGTCGCACTATCGGCGTCCGTTATCGCCGTTCAGGCCGGCACCGCTCAGGCCGCTCCCACCGCGTCGTCCCAGCGCAACGAGCGTTTCGCCTCGGTGACGCCGGCTGAACCGCTGCTGCGCAGCCGCAGCGACGCGGCACAGCAAGCCGCCCAAGTGCCGGGCGCGACGGCGCTGCTGCTGGAAGCGCTCCGCTGGCGCGGCCACACCGCCAAGCAGATCGGCGTGCCGAGCCAGCTCTGGTGCGCGGATTTCATGAATTTCGTCTTGAAGCGCGCCGGTGGCAAAGGTACCGGCTCGCGCGCGGCGCGCTCATTCCTCAAATACGGAAAGCTGCTCGACGGCCCGCGTGTCGGCGCCATCGCGATCCTGTATCGCGGCCCGAACAACGGCCATGTCGGGGTCGTGCGCGGCACCGATGGCCAAGGAAACCCCATTCTGATTTCCGGCAACCACGGCCCGACGGTGATGCAGTCCACCTATCCGAAGGAACGCGTGCTCGGCTACGTGATGCCGCCGGACTACGTGCTGCACGAGATGGCCGCGGCGGCACGCAAATCCGCTTCGGCGGAGTAAGCACCGTTAACCGATTAACGGTGACGCGGACGTTAGTGTTAAATTGATCCGCGCATTTCCCGTCGAACACATCGCATTAGATTAATCGCCGAACGGACAGGCATCTCTTGCCAGGTTCTCGATCGGTGGCGATGACAACAGCGCGTCTTTCATGGATGGTCGTAGCGGGCTCGGCAGCCGCTTTGCTGCTGCCGCTCGGCGCTGCCGCGCAAACCAGCGAGCAGATGTCCGTCTGCGCCGGCAAGAGCGGAAACGCGGCCGCGCAAATCGAGAGCTGCACGGCGATCATCGATACCAGGCCGCCGGAGCGCGAGAAGGAGCCGAAGGATAAAGCGGCGAAAAACAGCAAAGCCGCGAGGGCCGCCAAACAAGCCAAAATCGCCAAGGATGCCAAGCACGCCGCCGCGGTCGAACACCTCAAAAGCGCCAAGGCGGACGCCTATCGCAACCGGGCCGACGCCTATCGCAGCCGCGGCGATCTCGACCGCGCCTTGCGCGACTACGACGAATCGCTCGCCCTCAACGGCAAGGATGCGACGGCCTATTACAATCGCGGTCTGACCCAGCGCCAGAAGGGCAATCTCGACCGCGCGCTCCAGGACTTCGAGCAGGCGGTTCGCTTCGACCCGAAGAACGCGGATTATATCTCGACCCGCAGCCACGCCTATTACGACAAGCGCGACTATGCGCATGCGATCGAAAGCCTGAACCAGGCGATCAAGCTCAACCCCAACGCGGCGCTGCCGTATTTCAACCGTGGCATGGCGTTCCGCGCCAAGGGCGAGCCGGACCGAGCCATTCCCGACTACGACCGCGCGATCAAGATCAATTCCGGCGATGTGGTCGCCCTGCATGCGCGCGGCCTCGCCTATCGCGACCTGCGAGACTACGAGCGCGCGATCCAGGACTTCGATCAGGCGATCAAGCTGAAGCCGGACTACGTGCTCGCCTTCAACGATCGCGGCATCGCCTTCGCATCGAAGGGAATGGCCGATCGCGCCATCGAGGATTTCGATCGCGCGATCCTGATCGATCCGCGCGACGCCTTCGCCTACAACAACCGGGGTCTCGCCTATCGCAACCGGGGCGAGACCAACCGCGCGATCAAGGATTTCGATCAGGCGATCCTGCTCAACGCCAACTACATTCTGGCCTATTACAATCGCGGCAACGCCTATTATGATAAGCGCGACTATGATCGCGCGATCAAGAACTACGACCAGGCGATTACGCTCGACCCGGCTTACGCGCTCGCCTACTACGACCGTGGTGTCTCGCACTACGAAAAGCGCGATTACGATCGTGCTCTGAGCGATCTGACCCAGGCAATCAAACTGGATCCGAAGGATTCTCTGGCGCGCTACAATCGCGGCGTCACCCATCATGCGCGGGGCGAATACGATCAGGCCATTGCCGACTTCAACGAAGCGCTGAAACTCGACGGCAAGAGCGCTCGCGCCTATTACAATCGCGGCGTCGCCTATCGCGCCAAGCACGACAGCGACCGCGCCATCGCCGACCTCACCCAGGCACTGAAACTCGACGAAAAGAGCGCGCCGGCCTACCTCGCCCGCGCCGAGGTGTTCCGCGACAAAGGCGACACGGACAAGGCGGTCGCGGACCTCAATCAGACCGTCAAGATCGATCCCAACAACCCCGTCGCCTATTACGAACGGGCGCTGATCCTGAGCGGCCGCAAGGACTTTGATCGCGCCATTGCCGATCTCAACGTCGCGATCAATATCCGGCCCGACGACCGTCAGGCGTTCAACGCTCGCGGCCTTGCCTATATCGGCAAGGGCGACATCAGCCGCGCCATCGTCGATTTCGATCAGGCGATCCGCATCGATCCGAAGTTCCTGGCGGCTCTCAACAATCGCGGCGACGCCTTCCAGAAGCGGCGCGACTACGACCGTGCGCTCGCCGACTTCGATCAGGTGATCGGCCTCAATCCGAACTACGCGCAGGCTTATGTCAGCCGTGGCCTTGCTTACGTCCAGAAGCGCGAGACCGAACGGGCGGCGCAGGACTTTTCGCGGGCAATCCAGATCGATCCGAAATTCGCCGTGGCCTATAACGAACGCGGCCAGATCTATCGCGGTCAGGGAGAACTGTCGCGCGCTATCGCCGACCTCGACCAGGCGATCAAGCTTGACGGCCGTTTTTCCGATGCGTGGCACAACCGCGGGCTCGCTTACGTCGACCGCCGGGATTTCGACAAGGCCGTCGCCGACCTGACTCAGGCCGCCAAGCTGGACGGCAACAACCCGACGATCCTGCACGATCGCGGCCTCGCCTATCGCGAACGGCGCGACTATGATCGCGCCGTCGCCGACTTCGATCAGGCGCTCAAGCTCGATCCGAAATATGTGATGAGCTATGTCGATCGCGGCATCGCGCTGCGCGACAAGGGCGACCCGGACCGCGCGGTGCGGGATTTCGACCAGGCCATCAAGATCGACCCGAAATTCGCCAATGCCTTCACCGAGCGCGCCAATACCCACGCCACGCGCGGTAAATTCGATCTCGCGTTGAAAGACTATGATCAGGCAATCCGGTTCAACCCGAACCTTGATTCCGTCTACAACAGCCGCGGCATGGCCTATCGCAACCGGGGCGATCTCGACAAGGCGCTGGCCGACTTCGACCGCGCCGCGACGCTGAACCCGGCGAATGCTATCGCGCTCAATAATCGTGGCTTGATCCATCAGGCGCGCAACGATCTCGACGCCGCCATCGCCGATTTCAGCCAGGCGCTCAAGGCGCGGCCGGAATACGACGTGGCGTTGAACAATCGCGGCCTCGCTTATCGCGCCAAGGGCGATGCGGCGCGCGCCATCGCCGACTTCGACCTCGCGGTGAAGAATAATCCGGGCTTCATCGTCGCTTTGTTCAATCGCGGCGATTCCTATGAAGCGGTCGGCGAGCACGACCGCGCCATCCGCGATCTCGATCAGGTGCTCAAGTCAAACCCCGGCTATGCCGCCGCCTACAATACGCGCGGCGCCGCCTATCTGAACAAGAAGGATTACGACCGCGCGATCGGCGATTTCACCCAGGCGCTCAAGGGCAACCCCTCTCTCGCCACCGCCTATAATCACCGCGGCGCGGCCTATCGCGCCAAAGGCGAGCACGAGCGCGCGATCGCCGATTTCTCGCAGGCGATCAAACTCGAGAACGGCTTTGCCCTCGCCTACTACAACCGCGGCAATGCGTACGCCGACCGCAGCGATTTCGACCGTGCCATCGCCGATCTCAGCCAGGCGCTGAAACTCAGCCCGGCCTCGGCCACCGCCTATTACGATCGCGGCATCGCTTATGGCCTCAAAGGCGACGCCGACCACGCCATCGCCGACTTCGACGAGGCGCTGAAACTCGAACCGAACAACGCACTCGCGCTGAACAACCGCGGTTTCGCCTATCGCAACAAGGGCGAATACGACAAGGCCATTGCCGATTTCACCCAGGCGGCGAAGCTCAATCCGGGCTACGCGACGGCGTTCTACAACCGCGCCAATGCCTATTCCGACAAGCGCGAGTATGACCGTGCCATCGCCGACTTCGATCAGGCGATCAAGCTGAACGCGCAGGACACCTTTGCCCTGCACGATCGCGGCATCGTCTATTTTGAGAAAAAAGACTACAACCACGCCATCGCCGACTTCGACCGGTTGGCCAAGGTCAACCCCAACTACGCCGTCGCTGGCCGCACCGATGCGCGCAACCAGCGCGGCTATGACCGCGCGCTCAACGACACCGCACAGCCGCTGCGCGTCAGCGCCAATTTCGCGCTAGCCTTCGCCGACCGCGCCAGCGCGCTGGCATCGAAGGGCGACATCGACAAGGCGCTCGCCGATCTCAATCAGGCGATCCGGATCAATCCGGGCTATGCGGCAGCGTTCTACGAGCGCGGCGCGCTCTATTATCGCAAGCAGGATTTCGACAAGGCGGTGCAGAACTTCGGCGAGGCGATCAAACTCAACCCGAAGGAAGCTTCCGCCTATTTCGACCGCGGCATCGCCTACTACGAGAAGCAGTATTATGACCGCGCCGTCGCCGATTTCGATCAGGTGACGAAGATCGAACCGAAGAACGCGCAGGCTTACTATAACCGTGGCATCGCCTTCGCCGAGAAGCGCGACTACCCGCGCGCGATCGCCGATTTCAACGAAGCGACCAAGCTCGACGGCAAGATGGCGCCGGCGTTCCAGCACCGCGGCAACGCTTATGCCAGCCAGGGCGACCTCGAGCGGGCGCTCGCCGATCTGACGCAGGCGGCGACACTCGATGCGCAGAATGCCGCGGCGTTCAATGATCGCGGCATCGTCCTCGCCGCCAAGGGCGAGATCGATCAAGCCATTGCCGATTTCTCGCAGGCGCTGAAGATCAACGGAAAATATCCGGCCGCCTACAACAATCGCGGCGCCGCCTTTGCCGCCAAGGGCCAGGCCGACCGGGCACTCGCCGATTTCGATCAGGCGCTGAAGCTGAACGCCTCCTATGCGCTCGGCTTCTACAACCGCGGCAACTCCTATCTCGACAAGGGCGACCTCGACCGCGCCGCGGCCGACTACGAGAAGGCGCTGAAGCTCAACGGCTCCGACATCTACTCCTATCACAACCGCGCGCAGGCGCTGGCCGGGAAGCGCAACTTCGACGCGGCGATCGCCGACTATACGCAGGATATCAAACTGAGCCCCGCCCATGCGTCGGCGTTCAACGGCCGCGCCATCGCCTATGCCATGAAAGGCGATTTCGATCGTGCGGTCGCCGATCTCGACCAGAGCCTCAAGCTCGACCCCAACAGCGCGCTCGGCTATTTCAATCGCGGCCAGGTCTGGCGCGAGAAAGGCAGCGCCGACCGCGCGATCCAGAACTTCGATCTGGCGATCCGGCTGAACCCGAACGATCCATCCGCGGTCTATGCGCGCGGCCGCGCTTTCCTCGACAAGCGGGATTTCGCCAAGGGCATCGCTGACTTCGACAAGGTGCTGGCATTGCAGCCCGATCATGCCGGCGCGCTCTACGATCGTGCGCTCGCCTACGGCGCATCGCGCGATGCCGCGCGCGCCATCGCCGATCTCGATCAGGTCATCAAGCTGGAGCCGAAGAACGCGCGCGCATTCTACAATCGCGGCGTCGCCTATGAGCAGAAAGGCGAGATCGAACGTGCGCTGGCCGACTGGAATCAGGCGTTCCAGCTCGATTCTAAATTCGCGCCGGCGCTGGTCCAGCGCGGCATCAGTTTTTACGAGAAGCGCGATTACGACAAGGCCATCGCCGAATTCGGCCAGGCCATCGGCCTGACCCCGAATTCCGACGATGCCTATGTGATGCGCGGCCTCGCTTATCGCGACAAGGGCGACTACGACCGCGCCATCGCCGATTTCACGCAGGCGCTGAAACTCGATGCCCGTAACGCGACAGCATGGGCCAACCGTGGCGTGTCCTACCGCAACAAGGGCGAACTCGACCATGCCCTCGCCGATCTCGATCAGGCGCTCAAGCTCGACGGCAAGCTTGCATCGGCTTTTGCCGATCGCGGCGCGACCCACGGCCTGCGCGGTGACATCGATCGCGCCATCGCCGATCTCGATCACGCGATCAAACTCGATCCAAAGAACGCCGTCGCGCTGAACAATCGCGGCCTCGCCTGGCGGCAGAAGGGCGATGCGGAGCGCGCGCTGGCGGACGTCACCGCCGCGCTCAAGCTCAATCCAACCTATGCGGCGGCGCATGCCACGCGTGGCGACATTCTGCTGGAGAAGCGCGATTTCGATGGGGCCATCGCGGCTTTCGACGAGGCGATCAAGCTCGCGCCGGCCTATGCGCCTGCTTACAACAGCCGTGGCCTCGCTTACGACGCCAAGCGCGACTACGAGCGCGCGATTGCCGACTTCACGGAATCGCTGAAGCGCGACCCCAGGAACGCCACGGTCTACAACAACCGCGGCTTCACCTTCCGCAGCATGGGCCAGCACGACAAGGCAATCCAGGATTACGACAAGGCACTGTCGCTCAACCCGAACTACGCCATGGCGCTCTATAATCGCGGCATCGCCTACTACGACGCCCGGCAATACGACCGCGCCTCGGCCGACATGAATCAGGCGATCAAGCTCAATCCTAATTTCGGCAATGTGGTCAACGACCGTGCCAGCGCGCTCCGCGAGGCCCGCGACTATGACCGCGCGCTCGCGCCGGCGGCGGCCCCGCCGGCCGGCTTCGCGCCCGCCGCACCGCTCCGGCCGGTCTATGCCAGCCGCCGCGAAGGCGATCGGATCATGCAGGATCCCGCCCCGGCGCTGCGCAACGAAGCCGCCAACGCGCTCGCCCTGCAGACCGACCGCTAAGCCGGCCCGCTTCGCCGGAACGGCCTCCCGGCCGCCTCCCCAGGGGACATTGCGGTCACATTAACAATGCACCCGCTGTGGACAAACACGCCCGCTGGGACGCCGGGAAGTGCTAGTGTCCGCCCGTCGTGAGGATCGGGTTGGCGTCGTGATGCGTGAAGCGGTGTGCGGGAGTATTCAGAGGCGCGGACAGCGCCGCCGCGCCCCGGTTCCCCCCGCGGCCCGGTGCCTGTTTCCCCTTGTGATCGCAGGACTTTTTCTGGGCACACAGCCTGCCGCCGCAGAAACCCTCGCCGACGTGCTGGTCCGCACCTACCAGACCAACCCGCAGTTGAACGCGGAACGGGCGCGCCAGCGCGGCACCGACGAAAACGTGCCGCAGGCGCTGTCGCAATACCGCCCGCAGATTACCGCCGGGCTGAGCGCCGGGCTGATCGGCGTGCGGAATCTGTTGCCAGAGGGCGATCTGCAGAGCGCCCGGCTGAAGCCCTGGAGCGTCGGCCTCACCGTCAACCAGACGCTGTTCAACGGCTTCAAGACCGCCAACACGGTCCGGCAAGCCGAAGCGCAGGTCCGCTCGGGCCGGGAACTGCTGCGCAGCGTCGAGCAGTCGGTGCTGCTCGATGCTGTCACCGTTTATGCCAATGTGCTCGCCAACCAGTCACTGGTCGAGGCGATGCGGGCCAATGTCGGGTTCCTGCGCGAGACGCTCAACACCACCAAGCGCCGTCTCGACGCCGGCGACGTGACGCCCACCGACCAGGCCCAGGCCGAGGCGCGGCTGGCGCGCGGCAATGCCGACCTTAACGCCGCCGAAGTCACCCTCGCCGTCAGCCAAGCTACGTTCCTGCAGGTGATCGGCAGCCCGCCGGGACGCCTCGCGCCGCCGCAGCCGATCGACCGGCTGATCCCGCCGAACCGCAGCGACGCGGTGGCGCTGAGTTATCGCGAGCATCCGACCGTGCTCGGCGCAACCTTCGATGTCGATGCGGCCCAGCTCGGCATCAGCATCGCCGAAGCGGCGCTGGCGCCGACCGTCAGCGTGCAGGGCAATGTCCAGCGCAGCGTCCAGACCGATACCCAGCTCGGCACCAGCCGAACCGACAGCGCCTCGATCATCGGCCAGGCAAATATCCCGCTCTATGACGGCGGCCTTGCCGCGTCGCAGGTGCGTCAGGCGAAGCAGGTGGTCAGCCAGTCGCGCCTTCTGCTCGACCGCATCCGCACCCAGGCGGAAACTGCGGCCATTGCTGCTTTCGTCACCAATGAAGGCATGCGTACCGCGATCACCGCAGCGGACGCCGAGGTGCGCGCCGCCACGGTGGCGCTCAACGGCGTGCAGAAGGAAGCGCAGGCCGGCCAGCGCACAACCCTCGATGTGCTCAACGCCCAGCAGGATCTGATCCTCGCGCGCTCGCGGCTCATTCAGGCGCAGAAGGACCGCGTGATCGCCTCCTATACGCTACTGGCGGCGATCGGCAGGCTCGATCACAAGCAACTGGCGCTCAACACCCCGGATTACGATCCGCAGGTGCATTACCATCAGGTGCGCGATGCCTGGCACGGGCTGCGCACTCCGAGCGGGCAATAAGTCCCACGATTCTTGATCTGTCGATTACTCGGCCGGATGCGGTGTGGCGCGGCTGCGCGCCGCCGATTTGACGCCGCGTCGCGACACCAGACCGATCAGCACCGGCAGCGTCAGCAGGATGATGATCGGCGCGAACAGCATACCGCCGACGACCACCACCGCGAGCGGCTTCTGCACCTGCGAGCCGATACCGCTCGACATCGCCGCGGGCAGCAGGCCGACGCCGGCGATGATGCAGGTCATGATCACCGGGCGCATCTGCAACTCGCCGGTCCGTACCACCGCGCGGGCACGGTCGAGCCCAGCCTCGATCAACTGGTTGTACTGCGTGAGGATGATGATGCCATCCATCACCGAAATGCCGAACAGCGCGATAAAGCCGATCGCCGCCGAGACGCTGAACGGAATGCCCATCACCAGCAGACCGAGAATGCCGCCGACAATGGCCATGGGAATGACGCTCATGGCGAGCAGCATGTCCGGCACCGAGCCGAAATTGATCCACAGCAGCAGCGCGATCATCGCCAGACTGATCGGCACGACGATCTTCAACCGCGCGATAGCGTCTTGAAGATTGCCAAATTCGCCGACCCATTCGAGCCGCGAGCCGGCCGGCAGCGGCACCTGTTCGGTAACTTTCTTCTGCGCTTCCTGAATGGCGCTGCCGAGGTCGCGGTCGCGCACGCTGAACTTGATCGGCAGATAGCGCTGCTGCCCCTCGCGATAGATGTAGGACGGACCCGACACCAGCTTGACGGTCGCGACCTCGTTGAGCGGGATGCGCATCAAGCCGTTCGAGCCCTGCACGCCGATGGCGAGATTCTCGATCGCTTCCGGACTTTGCCGGAACTGCGGCGCGAGGCGCACCACGATCGGGAAATGCCGGTCGCTCCCCGGCTCGAACAGATCGCCGGCCGCCTGCCCGCCGATCGCCACCTGGATTGTCGAATTGATGTCGCCCGGCGTCAGGCCGTAACGGGCCGCGCGGGCGCGGTCGATGTCGATCTGCACGGTCGGTTGACCGAGCGAGGTGAAGACAGACAAGTCTTCGACGCCCTGCACTGTCGACAGCACCGCTTTGATCTTGTTGGCGGTGTCGGACAGGGTCTGCAGGTCGTTGCCGAACAGCTTGATCGAGTTCTCGCCCTTCACGCCGGAGACCGCTTCGGCGACGTTGTCCTGCAGATACTGCGAGAAGTTGAACTCGACGCCGGGGAATTCCGCCTGCAGACGCTTGAGTAGATCGGCCGTGAGGTCTTCCTTGTCGTGCATATCCGGCCGCCACTGGCTGGTCGGCTTCAACGGCGCAAAGAATTCGGCATTGAAGAAACCGGCTGCATCGGTGCCGTCATCCGGCCGGCCGTGCTGCGACACCACCGATTCAACCTCGGGCACCGCATGGATCAGCCGCCGCATGCGGTTGACGTATTGATTGCCTTCGTCGAGCGAGATCGTCGACGGCATCGTTGCGCGGATCCAGAGATTGCCTTCTTCCAGCTTCGGCAAGAATTCGAGGCCGAGGAAGCGCACCGCCACCAACGACAACCCGATCAGCGCCACGGCGACCGCGAGCGTGGCGACGCGATGCGCCACCGCGAAATTCAGGCTCGGCAGATAGAGCTTGTGCAGCCAGCGGACCGCGAGCGTTTCCGTCTCCTTCACATGCTCCGGCAGGATCAGCGCCGACAGCGCCGGGGTCACGGTAAAGGTCGCCAGCAGGCCGCCGGCGAGAGCATAGGCATAGGTTCGCGCCATCGGCCCGAAGATATGCCCCTCGACACCGCTCAAGGTGAACAGCGGCAGGAACGCGGCAATGATGATGCCGGCGGCAAAGAAGATCGAACGGCTGACATTGCTGCCGGCCTGGAAGATCGCGAACAGCTTGCCGGTGAGCGCGCCTTCCGCCGGATCGGTGGGCCGTGGCGCCGCCTCCTCCCAATGCTGGCCGAGCCGCCGGTAGATGCCTTCGACCATCACCACGGTGGCGTCGACGATCAAACCGAAATCGATGGCGCCGACCGACAGCAGATTGGCGGATTCACCGCGGATCACCAGGATGCCAACGGCAAAGAACAGCGCGAACGGGATCGTCGCGCCGACGATGATGGCGCTGCGCAGATTGCCGAGGAACACCCACTGCAAGAAGAAGATCAGCAGGATGCCGATCACCATGTTGTGCAGCACCGTATGGGTGGTGAGCTCGATCAGATCCTTGCGGTCATAGATGCGCTCGATACGCACGCCCGGCGGCAGGATATTGCCGGCATTGATCCGATCGACCTCTTCGATCACGCGATTGATCGTCGGCATGCTCTTTTCGCCGCGACGCATCAGCACGATACCCTGGACAATATCGTCCTCGTCGCCTTTGCCAGCGATGCCGAGCCGCGGCTGATTGCTGACCGTCACCTTGGCAACGTCGCGCACCAGCACCGGATTGCCGCCGCTCTGGGTCAGCATGGTGTTGTTGAGATCGTCCATGGTGCGGATCAGGCCAACGCCGCGCACCACCGCGACCTGCGGACCGATATTCACCGTGCTGCCGCCGACATTGATGTTGCTGTTGTTGAGCGTCTGCAGCAGTTGCGACAGCGTCAGGCCGTAGGCCATCAGTTTGCTGAAATCGACCTGAAGCTCGTAGACCTTGGTCTTGCCGCCCCAGCCGGTCACGTCGATGACACCCGGCACCGCCCGGAAACGCCGCTGCAGCACCCAGTCCTGCAACGTCTTGAGGTCGAGCACGCTGTAGCCGGGCGGGCCTTTGAGCTGATAGCGGAAAATCTCGCCGATCGGACTGACCGGTGAAATCTGCGGCTGCGCATTATTCGGCAATGCCGGAAGTTGCGACAGCCGGTTGAGCACCTGCTGCAGTGCCTGTTCGTAGGTGTAGTCGAACGTGAACTGCAGCTTCACGTCCGACAGGCCGTAGAGCGAGATGGTGCGCACGGTGCGCAGGTTCGGCAGGCCGGCGGTTTGCGTCTCGATTGGAATGGTGATGTAGCGCTCGACCTCTTCCGCCGACAAACCGGCGACCTGGGTCACGACGTCGACCATCGGTGGCGTCGGGTCCGGATAAGCTTCGATATTGAGCTGCTGGAACGCGATCAGGCCGCCGACCAGCGTCAGGATGAACGCGGCCAGAACCAGAACGCGATGCTTGAGGGCAAACTCGATCAGGGCGTTCATGAAACGGCGTCCGGCACCACGTCAGCTACCGCTCGCCGCGCGGTCGATGAACAGACTGCCACGGGTGATGATCTGGTCTTCCGGCGACAAGCCTTCGTTGACCTGGATCATCTTGCCGTCGAGCAGCCCGGTATCGATCTTCTTCAACTCTGCGGTCTTGCGGTCGCGCGTGACCCAGACGCGCGCGGTGTCGCCTTCATAAATGACGGAATCGCGCGGGATCGCCAGCGAGGCATCGCCCTCGCCGGTCAGGATCGTCACCGTCGCATACATTTCCGGCTTGAGCGCACCGTCGGCGTTATCGATGGTCGCGCGCACCATCAGGCGCCGCGTCGCCGGATCGAGCGAAGTCGCCACATAGGTGACGTTGCTGGTGAAAACCCGGTCGGGATAAGCGAGCACGCTGAATCGCACCGTCTGTCCGACATGCACCTTCGGCGCCTCGGTTTCGCGCACATAAGCGACCAGCCAGACCGACGACAGATCGCCGATCAGATAGACGGGGTCAGCCGAGCCACTGGAGATGTACTGCCCCGGACCGACCTTGCGCTGCACCACCGTGCCGCTGATCGGCGACACGATCGGCATCTCCGACGAGATCGAGCGCTGCTGCTCGAAGCGCGCGATCTCCTCATCGGTGCGGCCGAGAATACGCAGCCGGTTGCGCGCGGCTTCCAGCGCGCTCTCGGCGGAGCGCACATCGCTTTGCGCCACCGCGAGATCGGCCTGCGCCTGCTGCAGATCCTTCAGCGCGACCGCCTTGCCCTCATAAAGCTCACGCTGCCGCGCTTCGACGGTGCCCGACAATTTGAGCTGCGAGCGCGCTTTCGCGAGCGCGGAAACCGCCGCCATGAAATCGTTATGCACCTGCACAGCGTCGGTCGCTTCCAGCACGAACAACGGCTGGCCCGCCTCGAGTTCATCGCCCGGACGGGCCAGAAGTTTCTTCACGCGCCCTGAATAGGGCGAATAGATCGGCGTCGACCGGTCTTCATTGACCGTAATCTTGCCTTCGGTGGCGTTCTGCGACGTAAAAACGTGCCACCGCACCGGCTCAACCGTCAGGGTCTTCCATTGGGCGGCGGTGGGCTCGAAGGTGCCGGGGGTCCGCGGCGCAGCCTTGGTGTGGGCTGTCGGCGATGCCCCCACGGAGCCACGCCAGGCAAAGCCGGCGACCGCCACCGCGCACACTACCATCACCGCGGCAACAGCGATCTGCCGTGGCGAAGGCCGCCACGGGCGTACAGAGGCGCGTGCAGGGTCGTTTGGCGAAGCCACAAAAATCCCCTCGAAATTGCCGCCCCCGCGCAGACACATACAGCGCGCGGCCAGCACAAGCGACCGTTTGCCGCTATTCTTTATACGGTTTTTACAAACTTATGACGAACAGCCGGATTCATGGTTCACGCAGCCGCTCACAGCGGCGGCGGCCACGGCAACCCCTCGGTCATCGTGGCGTTGCTCCGGGCGGCAGCAATCTCGGCAGCGGTCAAACCCACGGCGGCCAGTACCTCGGCGGTCCGATCGGCCGGGTCGTAAGTTGCTGGCATTTCCTCGGTCATGGGCATCACCGGGGCCTTGAGCGGCCGGTCCGCCGCCAGGCCGGGATGCCGGCTCCGGTTGTGCGGGTGCGCCAGCGCCTCAGCCGGGTCGAGCACGGGCGTCACGCAGCAATCGCGGCTCGCGAAATGCTCTACCCAGGCGTCTCGGCTCCGTTTCTCGAACAGGGTCTCGAACCGCTCGGTCATCGCCGGCCACGACTGCCGGTCGAAATGCGGCGGAGCCGGTTCCGGCAGGCCCAGCCCCACCCAGAGCGCCTCGAAGAACCGCCGCTCCAGCGCACCCACGGCGATATAGCGGCCATCGGCGCAGCGATAGCAGCGGTAGAACGGCGCGGTTCCGGCGAGCAATCCGTCGCCCCGCGCCGGCAGAACCGGCCGGCCCCAGTCGGGAAAGTGCATCGCCATCATCGACAGGCAACCGTCGACCATGGCCGCGTCGATCACCTGTCCCTCGCCGGTCCGCTCCCGCTCATAGAGCGCAGCGAGAATTCCCATCGCCGCGAACAGGCTGCCGCCGGCAAAGTCGGCCAGCAGATTGAGCGGGAATACCGGCGGCCCGTCGACCGGGCCAAATGCGCCAAGCGCACCGGAGAGCCCCGCATAGTTGATGTCGTGGCCGGCGGCCGGCGCCATCGGCCCGGTCTGTCCGTAACCGGTGATCGCGCAACAGATCAGTCGTGGATTGCGCTCGCGCAAGGTCGCGGCATCGATGCCGAGCCGCGTCATCACGCCGGGACGATAGCCCTCGATCACCACATCGGCCGTGTCGGCGAGCCGGCAGAACGCATCGCGCCCGGCTTGCGATTTCAGATCGAGGCTGATGAAGGTCTTGCCACGGGAGAGCGCCGGGATCGGCGCGCTGCCGCTGCCGCCGCCGACGACGATCACCTCCGCGCCCATATCGGCGAGCAGCATCGTGCAATAAGGCCCCGGCGCGAGCCGCGTCAGATCGAGAATCCGGACACCGCTCAATCCGTGCCGCTGCATGCGCGCCTCCCTGCCCTTCACCAAGGTGAGCTTACCCGGCCTGCCGACGAAACATCACCCGGTTGCAATCGCGGCCGGATCGCGCAATGGAAAGCGCAGCGGCCCCTGTGGCCGGCCCCGTGTTCATATCTGGACGGCCCGAACCATGACCAAGACCGCCCGCGTCGCCTTCATCGGCTGGGGAGCCATCAATACGCGCGTCGGCGCGCTGCTGGCGCAGCGCAAGACGCCGATCGAGATCGTCGGCGTCGCGACCCTCGACACCCCGGAAGCGCGCGCGCTGATTCCGGCCGGTGTCGCATTCCTGGGCGAGCCCGATCAACTGACGAAACTGAAGCCGGATCTCGTCGTCGAAGCCGCGGGCCGCGCCGCCATCGACCGCTGGGCACCGGCCGCGCTCGCCGCCGCCCCCGCCATGATCATCGCCTCGACCAGCGCCTTCACCGACGACGCGCTGCTGCCGCGGCTCACGGCCATCGCCGAACAGCACGGCAGCCGCATCCTCGTCCCGTCAGGCGCGATCGGCGGCATCGACGCGCTCGCCGGCGCGGCGGTGCTGCAGCTCGACGACGTGCTGCACCAGATCGTCAAACCACCGGTGGCGTGGAAAAACACGCCGGCCGAGAAACTTCTCGACCTCGACGCGCTGCGCGAGCGCACCGTGTTCTTCTCCGGCACCGCGCGGGTGGCCGCGAGCCAATATCCGCAGAACGCCAATGCGACGGTCGTTACCTCGCTCGCCGGTATCGGGCTCGAGAAGACGCGCGTCGAACTCGTCGCCGATCCCGCGGCGAAGACTAACGGCCACCGCATCGTCGCGAGCGGCGCGTTCGGCCGCATGGTGATGGAATTGCAGAACAACGCGCTGGCGACCAATCCAAAATCATCGGAATTGACCGCGCTGAGCTTGGTGCGGCTGATCGAGAATCAGGTCCGGACGGTGGTGATCTAGCGAACGCCGTCCGGCGCCGCGGCCTCGTCCATCAGCCAGACCTGCGGGCCTTCGCTGTAAGCATGTGTCGCCGGCAGATCGTCGCCGGCGAAGACGCGCGCAACCATTGGCCGCTTCTCCGCGCCGGTCATCAGGAACAGCATCTCGCGGGTCGACGCCAGCGCCGGAAACGTGAGTGTCACGCGCGGCACGAACGGAGCGAGCTTGGCTTCATTGACGCCGACGACCCAGCGCTCCCGTTCGTCGAGACCCTCGCCGTGTGGAAACAGCGACGCGGTGTGCCCGTCTGAGCCGAGCCCCATCAGCACCACGTCGAACAGCGGCTTGCGCGGATCGAGGCGCGACGATCCGTAAAATGACTTCAAGTCGTCTTCGTAGTGCCGCGCGGCCTCATGCGGATCGCGCAGTTGCGTCGGCATCACATGGATGTTGTCGGCCGGGATCGGCAGATGGTCGAGGAACGCGGCGCAGGCCATGCCGGCGTTGCTGCGCTCGTCCTCGAGCGGCACGAACCGGTCGTCGCCCCAGAACCAGTGGATCCGCTCCCACGGCACCGTGCTGCGATAGGGCTCCTCCGCGAGCCGCCGATAGACCGGCTTCGGCGTCGAGCCGCCGGTGAGACAGACCGCGACCCGCCCAGGCGCTTCAGCAATCCGCGCAACGATACGTTTTGTCGCCGCCTCGACCACAGCCGCCAGATCGGGAACGACAATGGCCGAACGGCGTCCGGCGGAGACAGGCGCTTGTGTCATGCGATCACTTACTTTTTGGCCGGGCGCGGCGCTTCGACATGACCGCCGAAGCCCTTGCGCATCGCCGACAGCATCTTGTCGGCAAAGCTCGCCTCCTGGCGCGAGCGGAAGCGCGCATAGAGCGCCGCCGACAGCACATGGGCCGGCACCGCCTCGTCGATCGCCGCCATCAGCGTCCAGCGTCCCTCACCGGAATCCTCGACGTGGCCGGAATAGGCATCGAGTTTCGGGTCCTGCGCCAGCGCGGCCGCCGACAGGTCAAGCAGCCACGAGGTAACAACACTGCCGCGCCGCCACGTCTCGGCAATCGCCGCGACATCGAGATCGAGGCGGTGTTCTTCCGGCAAACCTTTGCTCGCCGCGTTGCGCAGGATGTCGAAGCCTTCGGCAAAAGCCTGCATCATTCCGTATTCGATGCCGTTGTGGATCATCTTGACGAAATGGCCGGCGCCGTTCGGACCCATGCGGTGATAACCAAGCTCGCCCGCCGCCGCAGGCGCGCCGTCCCCGCCGGTGCGCGGAATGGTGCCGAGCCCCGGCGCCAGCGCACGGAAAATCGGATCGAGGCCCGCGACGACCTTTTCGTCGCCGCCGATCATCATGCAGTAACCGCGCTCCAGGCCCCAGACGCCGCCGCTGGTGCCGACGTCGACATAATGGAGCCCGCGCTGCTTCAACGCGGCGGCGCGGCGGATATCGTCCTGCCAGAAGGTATTGCCGCCATCGATGATGATGTCGCCGGCGTCGAGCAGACCGGCGAGCGTCTCGATCGCCGTCTCGGTGGCTTCGCCCGCGGGCAGCATCACCCAGACGGCACGCGGCTTGGCAAGCTGCCGCACGAGATCGGCAAGATCGGCGGCGGCGGCCGCGCCGTCGCTGGCGACGGCATCAACCGCCTTGCTGTCGCGGTCGAAGGCGACCGCCGTGTGACCGTGACGCAGCAGGCGGCGGACGATGTTGGCACCCATCCGGCCGAGGCCGACCATCCCTAGCTGCATCGTGCTCTCCTAACTTAACGCGCGCGTCAAAGCGGCTTCCAGCGCCGGCAGGCCTTTCGCAGCACCGCCCTGCAGATGCACGCGCAGCGCGCGGCGGCCGCGCTCCAGCAGCACCTCGAAATCGCCACCCGCTTGCGCCGCCTTCAATTGGCCGAAGCTGATCGTCGCGCCGGGAATGGCAAGATCGTTCGGATCGTCGGCGGTGATTTCGAGGAACACGCCGCTGTTCGGTCCGCCCTTGTAGGCCTGTCCGGTCGAATGCAGGAAGCGCGGCCCGAAGCCGACGCAGGTCGCCACATGATGGCGGTCGCGCAACGCCGTGCGCAACTTTTGCAACCGGCTCTCCGTCTCCGCGCTCTGCGCGATGTAAGCGAGGAGCGCCGCATAATCACCAGGCTTGATGCGACCGAAGTGCGCCTTGAGCCAGCTTGCCACCGTGTCGCCGGCCCCGCCCGCGCGCAGCGCCGCCGCATTGGCCGCATCGGTGTAGAGCGCGATGCCGTCAGCCGCGAACACCGGCGCCTGCTCCGGCAGTTTGCCGTCGCGTTCCAGCGCCGTGGTCAGCGCCCGCGCCTTGACCTTGCTCGCCTCGACGTCAGGCTGATCGAACGGATTGATGCCGAGCACCGCGCCGGCAACCGCCGTCGCGATCTCGAACCGGACGAACTCCTGCGCGATCTGCTCCGGCTGCCGCAGGGCGATATCCGCCAGCGGATGCGCTGCTTGCGTCAGTGCCGCCAGCGCGGCATCGGGCGCACCGGACGCATCGCGCAGCCGCAGATTGATGAAGAAGCGATCCTTGCCATAGGCAGCAGGCGCCGCCAACGGCTCGCCGTCAAGCGGGATCAACGCCTTGCCGTTCTTGCCGGTCGACTCGGCGATCAACTGCTCCGCCCAGGCCCCGAAGCTGCCGAGCGTCGGCGGCGCAACGATCGTCACCTTGTCGCGACCGGCCAGCGCCGCTTCGCCGAGCGCGAGGCCGAGTTGTACCGCTGGATTGTCCGCCGGCGGCACATCGGCACCGCAACTGCGCAGCATCACCGCCGCCGCCTGCAACAGCTTCCCGACATCGAACCCGGCCACCGCTGCCGGCACCAGACCGAACGGCGACAACACGGAATAACGGCCGCCGATGGTCGGCTCGCCGTGGACGATCTGGCGGAAGCCATCGCGCTTCGCGACCGCTTCCAGTTGCGAGTTCGGATCGGTGACGGCAATGAAATGCAGACCGGCCTTGGATTTGCCGAGCGTGCCGGCGACAGCGGCAAAGAAATAGGCGAGCAGCATGTTCGGCTCGATGGTGGAGCCGGACTTGCTGGAGACGACGAACAGCGTCTTGCCGAGATCGACCGCCTTGGCAACAGCGGCGATCTGCTCCGGGTCCGTGGAGTCAAGCGTCAGCAGCTTCGGAAAGCCCGGTTGCGGCACGAAGGTGCGCGCCAGCACCTCCGGCCCGAGGCTCGATCCCCCCATGCCGAGCAACACCGCATGGGTGAAACCCGCGCTTCGCACATCGTCGGCAAGACGGCGATAGAGATCGATTTGCTGCTGCGCCTGCCCGACACTGTCGAGCCAGCCGAGCCAGCGCGCTTCGTCTTTGCCAGTCCAGACCGACGCATCGCGCGCCCACAACCGGCGCACCAGGCCCTGCGCGCGCCACGTCTCGGTGCGCTGCTTGACCTTCTCCGCGAGGTCCGCCGGCAACGTCAACGTTTGCGTATCGACGGCATCGCCCTGCACCTTGGCGCGCTTGCGCGCCACCGCGCCGAACAGGCTGTCGGCGGCATCCGCAAACAGCCGCACGCCGTCCTGCTCCAGCTTCGCCGTGATATCGTCGAGCAAGATGCCGGCCTTCGCCACGGCCGCGAGCACGCGCTCCGCCTCGTCCACATTCCGCGTCAGCGTATCGGCCACCACGCCGTGATCGCGGAACGCTTCCAGCGTCGGCGTCGGCATGGTGTTCACAGTGTCGGGGCCGATCAACTCCGCCACATACAAGACGTCGCTGTAGGCCTTGTTCTTGGTGCCGGTCGAGGCCCACAGCAGCCGCTGCGGCCGCGCGCCCTTGGCCTTGAGCTTGTCCCAGCGCGCGCCGGAGAACAGGCGCTGATAGTCGCGATAGGCGAGTTTGGCATTGGCGATCGCCGTCTTGCCTTGCAACGCCGCCAACTCCTGTTTGGCCTGAGCGGAGCTGGCCGCGGCGATAGCCTTATCGAGCTGCGCATCGACCACGGCGTCGATACGGCTGACGAAAAAGCTCGCGACGCTGGCGACGCGGCCGATATCGCCGCCCTTCGCCGCGAAAGCCTCAAGCCCGGCGAGATAGGCTTCCACCACCTCGCGATAGACCGCTTGCGCGAACAGCAGCGTGATATTGATGTTGATGCCGTCGCCGAGCAGCGTGCGGATCGCGATCAACCCCGGCTTTGTCGCCGGCACCTTGATCATCACATTGGGCCGGTCGCATTGCGCCCACAACCGGCGCGCCTCGGCGATCGTGCCCTCGGCGTCCATCGCCAGATACGGCGAGACTTCGAGGCTGACAAAGCCGTCCGCGCCCCTGGTCTCGTCATAGACCGGGCGCAGCACCGCCGCGGCGTTCTGGATATCCTCGACCGCCAGCGCCTCGAACAGATCGGTGCCGGACCGGTCGCCTGCGGCCAGCAGGTGCCGCACGCCCTCGTCATATTCCCCCGACCCGCCGACCGCCTTCTCGAAAATCGCCGGGTTGGACGTGACCCCACGCACCCCGTCTTCCTCGACGAGCCGCTTGAGACCGCCCTTGGCCGTGAAACCCCGGTCCAGAAAGTCCAGCCAGACGGACTGTCCGTGCTGTTGCAGCTTCACCAAGGGATTCATGGCCATCCTGTCCTGTCTGCTCGCGCCCCCGCGCGCCGTCACCGGCGCGCGGAGCCGCAAAGTCGTCATGCGTGCATTATCACGCGCGCACTATCACCCGTATTTGCGCACCTTCGGCAATACTTCCTTGCCCAGCAATTCCATACAACGATCCCATTCGTCAAAGCGGAACCGCAGGTCGAACACGATGTGATCGATACCGACCTCGAGATACTTCTCGACGTCTTTTACGACATCATCAGGGCTGCCGACCATGAACGAGCCTTCGAGATCCTGCCAGGTCTGGAACGAGCCGGATTCCGGCTTGACCCAGAACTTCTGCGAATTGGCGTTCTTGATCAGGCCGTCGACGCTCACCTTCTTCAACGCGGTCTCACGATCGACGTCGATGCTGGTGATCGGGATGCAGCCTTCCAGCAGGCGCGGACGGCCCGCCGCCTTGGCATCCTCGCGCAGCTTCGTCACCCGCTTCTTGTAGGTCGGCAGCGTGATGCGACCGGGGAACCAGCCATCGCAGAAGTCGAGCGCCCGGCGCACCGAGGCCGGCGTGCCACCGGCGTACCAGATCGGATGCGGTTTGGTCGCGCGCGGCTTAAAGCCGACATCGGCGTTCTTGTAGTATTTGCCCTCGAACGAGAAATGGTCGTTGGTCCAGGACCGGCGCAAAATCTCCACCTGTTCCTTGGCGACCTCATCGCGCGGCCAGTCGGTCATGCCGAGCGCGTCGAACTCCACCTGGAAGTTGCCGATGCCGAGGCTGAGGATCAGCCGGTCGCCGGCCATATACTGCAGCGAGTTGAGCATCAGCGCGAGCAGCAGCGGGTGGCGATGCGGGATCAGCGAACCGAAGCCGAGCTGGATCTTCGAGGTCACCGCACCGATCGCCGACAACACGACGAACGGGTCGATGAAGGTGTTGTCGGTGCCTTCCATGCCGTGCGGATGGAATACGAGATGGTCACGCACGAACACCGAGTCGAAGCCGAGAGCCTCCGCCTTTCGCGCGCCGTCGAGCAGCTTGTCCTTGCTGCAGTTCGGGCCGAAATGCGGCAGCAGCAATCCATACTGGGTAGCCATAACGAATCTTTCCTCCTGAGGGGTCGTGCCGCGCCTCGGCGGCCGACGGGTTGCTCTTGATCGATTCAGCGAAACAGGCGCACGGCGTCGCCGCCGCGCATCCGTTTATCTGTCTTCGCGAGACTCGACGCGGTCGTAACGCAGATAGGTGTCGTACCAGTCGACGATCTGCGGCGTGACAATGTCGAAATACTGATCGTAGGCTTTGTAGTGCGACGTCTCCTTTTGCAGGATCAGCTTCTTCGGCTGACCGGCCTTCTCATAGAGCCGGAAGGTTTGCTCTTCCGGCGTCACCGCATCGCCCTCGGTCGAGATGAACAGGATCGCGCGCGGCGCGATCGCCGCGACGAAATCCTCCGGGACGAATTCCATGATCGCGTCGGCGCAGCGCAGCGGCACGGTTTCCGGGATGCGCGCGTCGACGTCCTTTTTCACGGCGGTCTGGCCGCGCTCCGGCGTCACGATCATGATGTCCTGGCGCGGATTGACCATCTCGCTCTGGCCGTCGAGCACCCGCTTCTTGCGGTCGGCGTCGAGGCGCTGCTGGAACGCGATCCACTCGTATTCGCGGCGCATGCTGCGCAGCCAGTCGCGGCCGCTGGCGAACGCATAGTTGCTGACCACGCATTTCACGCGCTGGTCGACCGCCGCCACATAGATCGGCACGGCGCCGCCGGTGCCGCCCGAGCCGAACAGACCGATCCGGTTCGGATCGACCTCGCTGCGCGTCTGCATATAGGTGATGGCATTGCGGATATCCTCCGCCTGCCGCTGCGGCATCACCAGCCCCTTCTCGCCCTCGCTGTCGCCGAAGCCGCGATAGTCGAACACCAGCACGGCGTAACCGGCCGCGGTGAAGCTCTTGTGATAACGCTCATAGAGCTTGGCGTCGTGGAGGCCGAGCCAGCCTGGCCCCTGCACGATCGCCGGCCACGGGCCTTCGCCCTGGTCCGGCAAGCGCAGCACGCCGTGCAGCTTGCTGCCCTCGCTGTAGAAATGAACCGTCTCCTGCCTCACCGGAACCCCCTTGCCTTTATTTTTCTCTGGTCAACTCAGCGCGAGACCACCGGCGACTGCCGGGCCAGCGCGCGCGAAATCTGCGCCGCGGCGGCGCGCACATGACGGATGAAGGCATCGACCTTCTTCTTGTCGTCCCACATCTTGCCGGTGCCGACGAGACTGATGCTGGCGAAAGCTTTTCCGTTTCGCGCGATCGGCACCGCGAGACCGACCCGGTTCGCAGCGACCTCGCCGCGCGTCAGCGCGTACCCGGCCTCGCGGATATCTTTGATTTGCGCGCGAAACTCATGCCAGTTGCTGGCGCGCAGCACGCGATGGATAGTCTCGCCGTTGTCGAGATAGACGGACTTGAGCTGGCGGTCCGGCAATTGCGCCAGAATCACCTTCGACGTGGCGCCGATGAACAGCGGCATCGTCACGCCGCGCTCGTAACCGATCTGGCCGCGGAATTTGCCGCCGCGCGCTTCCTGCACGCACATCACGCAATCCTTGAACTTGCGGCAAACGATCACGACGCAAGCTTCGCTCGTGTGCTTCAGCAGATCCTGCATGATCGGTGCGGCAATCTGGCTCAACGGATCGGTGTGCCGCAGAATCTGGTCGAACCGCACGAATGCCGGCCCGAGCGCGTAGGCCGCGCCGCTGACCGGATCGAGAAACCCACCTTTCACCAGGTTGCGGACATGGCGGTAGATCGTGCTCGACGACAACCCCAGCGCGCGCGCCATCTGCTCCACCGTCCAGACCGGGCGATCCCGGTCGAACAGTTGCAGGATCATGACCAGCCGGCTGGGGCGATTGGCAATCCGTGAGGTTTTAGCCATGTTTTTCATTTTGCGCGGAAAAGTCAGAATTGTCAAAATGTAAGAATTTTGAATTTTCCGATATTGCTATACCCGGCGCATCTGCACTAGACTTTTCCACGGCGTCGCGCGGAAACCGCACGGCAGCGAGACAGATCGCATTTGGCGCGTCGCACGCGGGAGAAGCGACACCATCACGGATCGCGTCGCTGAACGCCCCCGCAGCAGCGGGTCCAACTATCGGGGAGAACGACGTGTTGAAGATCGGATACAAGGCCTCGGCGGAGCAGTTCGGGCCAAGCGAACTGCTCGACTTCTCGGTCTATGCCGAAGATGTCGGCTTCGATTCGGTTTTCATCAGCGATCACTTCCAGCCATGGAAGCACACCAACGGCCACGCCCCCGCATCGATCCCGTGGCTTGGCGCGCTCGGCGCGCGCACCAAGCGGATCATCATGGGCACCAGCGTGATGACGCCGACCTTCCGCTATCACCCGTCGATCGTCGCGCAGGCGTTCGCGACGCTCGGTGTGATGTTTCCGGAGCGCGTGGTGCTCGGCCTCGGCAGCGGTGAATCACTGAACGACGTTCCGGCACTCGGCATCAAATGGCCGGGCTTCAAGGAACGCACCGGCCGTCTGATGGAATCGGTCGAGCTGATGCGCCGCCTGTGGACGGAAGAGCGCGTCACCTTCGACGGCAAATACTACAAGACCGAGAAAGCCACGCTCTACGATCGCCCCGTGAAGCCGGTGCCGATCTATCTCGCCGCGTCCGGTCCGACGGTTGCGAAGCTCGCCGGTGAAACCGCCGAGGGCTATATCTGCACCAGCGGCAAGGCGCCGGAGCTTTACAAGGAGACCTTGCTGCCGAATGTGGCCGCCGGCCTCGAGGCCGCAGGCCGCGCCAACGACTCGATCGACCGCATGATCGAGATGAAGGTCTCGTTCGACACCGACAAGCAGCGCGCGCTCGAAGACACCAAGCACTGGGCGGCGCTGGCGCTTTCTCCCGAGGAGAAGATGTCGGTCGAGGATCCGGTCGAGATGGAGAAACTCGCCGATGCGCTTCCGGTGGAGCGGACCGCCAAGCGCTGGATTGTCTCGGACAACGCCGACGAGCATGTCGAGCGGATCAAGGCCTATACCGACCTCGGCTTCCGCCATCTGGTCTTCCACGCACCGGGGCCGGACCAGAAGCGGTTCCTGAAACTCTATGGCGAGCAGGTACTGCCGCGCCTGCGCAAGCTCGGGCTCTGAACCGTGGCAGCGCCGCCGCGCCTGAGCTTGAGCGGCGTACCCGGCATCCCGCTGATTGCGCCGGGTGACGACCTCGGCGCGATCATCGCGGCGGCGATGGGTCGGGCCGGACTCGCCTGTGTCGACGGCGACATCATCGTCGTCGCGCAGAAGGTCGTGTCGAAGGCGCAGGGCCGCTTCGTCGATCTGACGACGGTGGAACCCTCCGCCCGCGCCCGCGCGATCGCCGCCGACACCGACCGCGATCCGCGGCTGGTGGAAGTGATCCTGTCTGAATCCGTTAACATCCTGCGCAGCGACAAACGCGCCCTGGTGGTGGAGCACCGCGACGGCTTCGTGATGGCGAATGCCGGCGTCGACCGCTCCAATGTCCGCGCCGGCGGCGACGAGACGGTCCTGCTGCTACCGCGGGACTCGGACGGCGCGGCCGCCGCGTTGCGCGCCACATTGGAGGCTCATTTTGGCAAGACGCTTGGCGTCGTGATCAATGACAGCTTCGGCCGGCCGTGGCGGCGTGGCACCACTGGCGTCGCGCTCGGCGCCGCCGGTATTCCGGCGCTGGAAGATTTACGCGGACGGCCGGACCTGTTCGGACGGGTGCTGGAAGTGAGCGAGGCCGCCTTTGCCGACGAGATCGCGGCCGCCGCGTCGCTGGTCATGGGTCAGGCCGACGAAGCCTGCCCGGTCGTGCTGCTGTCAGGCTTCCCCGTGCAGACCCAAAATCTTCCGGCACGGACATTGCTTCGTCCTCCCGCCGACGACCTGTTCCGGTGAGGATCGAAACCATGGCCACCCTGTCCTCATCTCCAGACAATCGCCAAGAGAATCGCCCTGTCCTCGCCCTCTCGGGCGGGATCGGCGGCGCGAAGCTCGCGCTGGGTCTTGCTCATGTGTTGCCGGACGGCGCGCTCACCGTCGTTGCCAACACTGGCGACGATTTCGAGCATCTCGGCCTCAGCGTCTCGCCGGACATCGACACGCTCACTTATGTGCTCGGCGATCTCGACAACCAGCAGACCGGCTGGGGCCGGCGCGACGAGACCTGGTCGTTCATGGAGACGCTGGGTGCGCTCGGCGGCGAGACCTGGTTCAAGCTCGGCGACCGCGATCTCGCTTTGCATGTGGAGCGCAGCCAGCGCCTGCGTGCGGGCGAAACGCTCTCGGCCATCACCGCCGATCTCGCGCGCCGCCTGGGGGCGCGCGACCGCATCCTGCCGATGAGCGACGATCCGGTCCGCACGCAGGTCTTGACCGCGGATGGACCGCTCGACTTCCAGCGCTATTTCGTCGGCATGCAATGCGCGCCCGCCGTTACCGGTTTCCGGTTTGCCGGGGCGGAAAATGCCGCGCCGCATCCGGATTTTCTCGGCGTCCTGCGCGACACGCGCCTGCGCGCCGTCATCATCTGCCCCTCGAATCCGTTCATCAGCATCGACCCGATCCTGGCGGTGCCGGGCGTGCGCGCGGCACTGACCGCCTGCGCGGCGCCGATCATTGCCATCTCGCCGATCATCGGCGGCGAGGCAGTCAAGGGGCCGACCGCGAAGATGATGCGCGAGCTTGGTATCGCCGTCACGGCGGCGAGTGTCGCCGATCATTATGCCGGTCTGATCGACGGTTTCATCGTCGATCCGGGCGATGCCGCCATGACGTCCCGCGCTCCGGTCGCGATCGACGCGCGCACGGTTCTGATGCGCAGTCTCGATGACAAGATCGCTCTCGCAACCGCGACGCTCGCCTTCGCCGACCGGCTGGCGCGAGAGCCATCTGCCCGTCGCAAGGGACGCATGATGGGAGCCGCATGATGCCCGCCACACGCAGCATCTGGGCTGTCATCCCGGTGAAGGAAGTCACCGGCGCGAAGCAGCGCCTCAATGGCGGCGTGCCGCCACACCTGCATGTGCCGCTGGTGCGCACCATGCTGGAGGATGTTGTTGCGGCAGTCTCGCAGGCGCGCGGCCTCGCCGGATTCATCATCGCGACCCTCGATCCGGTGGCGCAAACGCTGGCGCAGCGCCATGGCGGACGAATCTTCACCGACGACGCCCGCTCCGGTCATACCGGCGTGGTGGCCGCCGCCGCACGCCGGCTGGCGGCGGAGGGTGCCGACGCGATCCTGCAGCTTCCGGGCGACATTCCTCTGGTGACGGCAACCGAAATCGATCAGGTGATCGCGCTGCATCAACCCGGTCCGTCCTTCACCATCGTGCCGTCGCACGACGACAAAGGCTCCAACACCGTTGTGGTGTCGCCGCCGACCGCCGTGCCGCTCAAATTCGGCGACGACAGTTTCTATCCGCACCTGAAATCCGCCCGCGACCACGGCATCATGCCGCAGGTGGTGCGGCTGCCCGGCATTGCGCGCGACATCGACCATCTCGAAGATCTGATCGAGTTCGCCCGGCTCGGTTCGGCGACGCGGACACAAGCCTTTCTCGACCGCCACGACTTCATTCACTGGGGGCGCGTGCGTGCCCACACCTGCGATCTTGTCACCGAAGCGGACCCGACCCGATGACGATGCTGCTTTCTCTTGCTGACCGCCTCGCGGATGCCGATCTGACCGGCGACGAGGCGCTGGCGCTCGCGGAATTCAACGACCTGCCGGCGCTGATGCGCGCGGCTTCGGCGATCCGCGACCGCGGCCATGGCGCGATCGTTTCCTATTCCAAGAAAGTGTTCATCCCGCTCACCAAGCTGTGCCGGGACACCTGCCACTACTGCACCTTCGCGCAGCCTCCACGGGTCGTCGGCGCAGCCTATCTGTCGCCGGAGGAAGTGCTCAAGATCGCCCGCGCCGGCGCGGCCGCCGGTTGCCACGAAGCGTTGTTCACGCTCGGCGACAAACCGGAACTGCGCTATCGCGCGGCGCGTGAGGCTCTCGATGCGCTGGGCTACGCGACCACGCTCGATTATCTCGCCGCGATGGCGGAACTGGTGCTCAAGGAAACCGGCCTGCTGCCGCATCTCAATCCCGGCGTGATGAGCCGCGAGGACCTCGAAAGGCTGCGCAAGGTTTCGGTCTCCCAGGGCATCATGCTGGAGAGCGCATCGGAGCGGCTGATGCAGCGCGGCGGCCCGCATTTCGGCTCGCCGGACAAAGCGCCGGCGGTGCGGCTTGCCACCATTGCCGCTGCCGGCGAAGCGCGCGTGCCATTCACCTCCGGAATCCTGATCGGCATCGGCGAGACCCGGCGCGAGCGGATTGAATCCTTGCTCGCGCTGCGCGACCTGCATCGTCGCTACGGACACATCCAGGAAATCATCATCCAGAATTTCCGCGCCAAGCCGGACACCCGCATGGCGAACGCGCCGGAGCCCGATGCCGCCGACCATCTGTGGACCATCGCCGTCGCCCGCATCCTGTTCGGCGAAACCATGAATATCCAGGCGCCGCCCAATCTCGCGGGCGGCTCGCTGGCCGATATCGTCGCCGCCGGCATCAACGACTGGGGCGGCGTGTCGCCGGTGACGCCGGATCACGTCAATCCGGAAGCGCCATGGCCGGCCTTGCGCATGCTGGAGCAGCGCACCGCACAGGCCGGCAAGGTGCTGGTGGGCCGCCTCGCGATCTATCCGGCCTATCTCGACGCGCCGGACCGTTGGCTCGATCCCGCGTTGCGTACCCCGTCGCTGCGCGCGAGCGACGCGGACAACTTCGCGCGGCCCGATGGCTGGATCGCCGGCGCCGGTCATGACACGCCCATCCCGCTCCCGCCGGCCGAGCGCACACGCGCCCCGGTCGCCGACCGGTTGCAGGCGCTGTTCGACCGGCCGGGCGACTATTCCGAGGATGATCTGGTGACGCTGTTCTCGGCGCGCGGCACCGATTTCCTGCGCGTGTGCGAAGCCGCCGATGCGTTGCGCGCTCGCGTGAACGGCGACACCGTCTCTTATGTCGTCACCCGCAACATCAACTACACCAACATCTGTTACTTCCGCTGCAAGTTCTGCGCCTTTTCCAAAGGCAAGCTCGCCGCCAACCTGCGCGGCAAGCCCTACAATCTCGGTCTCGAGGAAATCCAGCGGCGTGCAACCGAAGCCTGGGAGCGCGGCGCCACGGAAGTGTGCCTGCAGGGCGGCATCCACCCGGACTATACCGGCGAGACCTATCTCTCGATCTGTCGCGCCATCAAGGACGCCGTGCCGGGCATGCACATTCATGCCTTCTCGCCGCTGGAGATCCATCAGGGCGCGGAAACCCTCGGCATTCCGGTCGCGACGCTGCTCGAGCGGCTGCAGGCCGCCGGGCTTGGCACCCTGCCAGGTACCGCCGCCGAAATTCTCGACGATGACGTCCGCGCGGTGATCTGCCCGGACAAGGTCAACACACGGCAATGGCTCGACATCGTCGAGACGGCGCATCGCGTCGGCCTCAAGACCACCGCGACGATCATGTACGGTCATGTCGATCGCCCGCGGCATTGGGCGCGGCACCTCCTGCGCCTGCGCGAATTGCAGACGAAAACCGGCGGCATCACCGAGCTGGTGCCGCTCCCGTTCGTGCCGATGGAGACACCGATCTACCTGCATGGCCGCGCTCGCAGCGGCACGACCTTCCGCGAAGCGGTGCTCGTGCATGCGGTGGCGCGGCTCGCCTTGCATCCGCTGATCACCAACATCCAGACCTCATGGGTGAAGATGGGTCCGGAAGGAGTCAAATGGTGCCTGCGCGCCGGCGCGAACGACGCCGGCGGCACCCTCATGGACGAAAGCATTACCCGCTCGGCGGGTGCGACCCACGGCCAGGAAATGCCCCCGGCCGCGATGGAGAGCCTCATCGCATCGATCGGCCGCACTGTGCGACAGCGCACGACGCTCTATCGCGACGCGCCGGCCGAACAACATGCAAAATCACTGTCGGCCGCATCGCTGATCCGGCCAATGACCGATACCGCGGCGTAAATCACAAGAACCGGCGGATAAATCCGTTCATAGGAGAGGACAATGTCACTTGAAGAAACTGCCGCACAGCGCGGCGAAACGGACAAGATCGCGCTCAATCGCCGCGACCTGTTCGCGACCATCACCGGCGGAGCCGCTTTCGTGCTGCTGCCCGGCTCCGCTCAGGCGGCGTGGCCGGATCGGATCGTGCGGATCGTTGTTCCGTTCGGCGCGGGTTCAAGCTCCGACACCATCGCCCGCATCATCGCGGCGAAGCTCGGCGAGAAGCTCGGCCAGCAGTTCATTGTCGAGAACCGCGTCGGCGGCGCGACCATTCTCGGCACCAACACGATCGCCAAGGCGGCGCCGGACGGCTATACGCTCGGCCTCGCCAACACCAGCACGCATGCGGCGACCGCGGCGGTCTATAACGATCTGCCATTCGACGCGACCAAGGATTTCACGCCGATCGGCATGATCGGCAGTTCACCGTTTCTGCTGATCGGATCGCCGAAACTTCCCGCAAAGACGCTCAAGGATTTCGCCGCCATGGCGAAAGCCGCGCCGGGGAAATACAGCTATGCCTCGGCCGGCACCGGCACACTGACCCATCTTGCCGGCGAATTGGTGAAATGGAAGCTCGGCATCCAGGTCACGCACATTCCCTATCGCGGCACAGAGCAGTCGGTCGCCGACTTGCTGACGGGCCGGATCGACATGATCGTCGCCACCATCCCGCCGGTGCTCGGACAGATCCGCGAAGGCGATCTCAAACCCTATGCCGTGATGAGCACGAAACGCGTCAGCATCATCCCCGATATTCCGACCATCGGGGAGGCCGGTGCGCCGGGTTGCGAGGCCGCGCTGTGGAGCGCCCTTGTCGCTCCTGCGGGTTTACCGGCCGATGTCACCCGCACCCTCAACCAGGCATTGGGCGAGATCGTCAACAGCAAGGACGTGCAGGAAACCTTCCGCACCCAGGGCGTCACGCCCGAGCCGGGATCGCCGGAAGCGACCGCGGAAACAATCCGCAACGACATTGTCCGCTGGAAACAGGTCGCCAACGAGGCGAACATTCATCTCAAGCGCTGATCCGACCTCCGGATCAGATCATCTGTCGAAATTCGGAGGGCCGATCGCGAATTAGCGCGATCGGCCACTCGGCAGATTGGCGAACAAGCCGTCCGGCAGATTCTTGACGTAATCGAGCATATCCTGCGCGCCGACGACATCGGCATATTTGGCGTGCATGTCGCAGAGCGACATCGCGTGGGAAGCTTGCGAGCGGTCGAAGCAACCCTCTTCGGCAATAGCGACCCGGAAATTGTGGCTGAAGGCGTCAAGCACCGTCGCCCGCACGCAACCGCTCGTGGTCGTGCCGGTGACCAGCACGCTGTCGCAGCCGAGATCGGTCAGAAACCCGACCAGTGGCGTGCCGAAGAACGCGCTCGGTTTGTGTTTATAGATCACGATATCCTGCTGCTGCGGCTCGAGCTCCGGGATGATCATGTTGCCGTCGAGATTATTGCTCTGCCGGGTCGTGGCGTCCTCCGCGTTGCGGGAATTCTTCCATGCCCAGCTTCCCGCATCCCAGTTATCGGGTCGCCTGGCATTGGTCGAATAGATCACCGGTATCTTGCGCTGATGCGCCGCATCGATCAGCGAGCGGATCACGGGGACCGCTGCCCACCCCTCCTCGCCGCAGGCGTTGCGCCACCGCTTGATCGCCTCGAGAATCGGCTCGGATCGATCCCCGGTGAAATTGTAATTCACGTCGATCACCAGCAAGGCCGGGCGCTTGCCGTAGCCGGCCCGCGCGCCATAGCCGCTCACCGCCCACATCTTCTTGTCGCGCTCGGTGAGAAATTCGTTCCAGATCGGTTCCTTGCTCATGGTCCTACGGCTTCCAACAGTGACAAAGATCAGGTTCGCGCATCGCCGGGAACGACCCCCGGCGCGAGAGACATGCAGTGGTCGGCAATCGCCCCGGCGCGCGTGACCCACAGCCGCTCGCGATATTTCGGCTGCAGGCAGTGCTGCAAAGCGCGCCGCAGATTGCGCATACGGTGCGGCTGGCCGACGATGAAGCCGTGCAGCGCGAGCGAGAACACCAGCGGCTGCCGCTCCGACTGTTCGAGCATCTCCTCGAACTGGTCGACGATCATGTCGCACAGCTCGCGGCCGGTATGGTCGCGCAACACCTGCGCGCCGGCATCGTTCATTTCCATTGGATACGGCACCGACAGGATCGGCCCGGCGTGCGTCGCCATCCAGAACGGCTGATCGTCGGCCGGCCAATCGAGCACATAGCGGTAGCCGTTTTCCTTCAGGAGATCGGGCGTCACCGCATTGGAGGTCGCGCCGGGCCCGAGCCAGCCTTGCGGGCGCTTGCCCGTATGCTGCTCGATCAGCCGCGTCGTCTCGCGGATGATGCCGGCCTCATCGGCTTCAGCCACGTCGCGCAGCGTCTGCGAATTGGTGACGCCATGACCGCAGATTTCGTCGTGACGAGCGGCGAGCCGCCTCATGATCTGCGGATAGTGTTCCGCGACCAATCCGTTGAGCATGACCGTCGCTGGTAGTTGTAACGCATCGAGCAGATCGAAGACGCGCCAGACGCCGACGCGATTGCCGTAATCGCGCCAGGAATAATTGCGGTGCGTCGGCCCCGAACCGCGATTGTGCGGGTCCATGCCACCACCGCGCAGGAACGCATAGTGCTCGATATTGACGCCGATATAGAACGCGAGTGTACGCCCTTCCGGCCACGCATAATGCGGCCGCTCGTCGATCGGAGAAAAATCGTATCGGCCGTGAACGGGCAACATGATGGTCCTGCCACAAGGTCAGCACCGGCCCCGCGCGGGAGCCGGTGCAACGCCGGTCAATCGAGCTTGCCGATGTCTTTGACGACCTTGGCGAGGCGTGTGTGATCCTCCGCCACGACCTTGGCAAAGTCCGGCGCGTCGAGATACGCAACCTTGGTCCCCGCTTTGGTGTAGATCGCCGTTACCGCCGGGTCGGTCAGCACCGTACGCATCGCGCCGCGCAGCCGCGTCACTACCGCATCCGGTGTCGCCTTTGGCACGAACATGCCGGCCCAGACATAGAACGAGAGCGGAATACCTGCCTCCTTCAAAGTCGGCACGTTCGGCAGATTGTCGATGCGCTTGTCGCTCATCGCCCCCAGCACGCGAATTTTTCCCGCCTCGATCTGCGAAATGATCGTGCCGACCGTCGTTGAGGTTGCTCCTACCTGTCCGCCGATCAGACCGGTGATCGCCGGCCCGGCGCCGCGATATGGCACATGCTGCAGCTTGATGCCGGCGGCGCGGGCAAACATCTCCATCGACAGATGCGCCGAGCCATAGTTTCCGGACGAGCTGTAGGTGATCTGCCCAGGGCGCTTCTTGGCGTCGTCGATGAAATCCTTGACGGTCTTCCACGGTGACGTCGCTTCGACCGCGATGACGTTCGGATCGGAAATGATCTGTGCCACGGGTGTGAGCTGCGGCACTTCGTAGATCGGCGTGCGGTTGAACAGGCGATCCGATTCCGGCGACACCACCACGGAATTCAAGGTCACCAGCATGGTGTAGCCATCTGGGTCCGCCTTGGCGACGACCCCGGCGCCGAGCGCGCCGCCGGCACCAGCCCGGTTGTCGACCACAAAGGCGTGACCGAGCACCTTGTCGAGCGCCTGTGCTACCGGCCGGGCCGCGAGATCGGCCAGCCCGCCGGGCGGAAACGGCACGATCATCGTCACATTGCGCGTCGGCCACGCTGCCTGGGCCCCCGCACTGGACGAAACTGCGCTCGCCAGCGGCAAAGCCGCAACCCCGCTGACAAAGGCCCGGCGACTGATCGACGGCAACGCATCTATCTTGTCTCGCATGGTCGTGTTCTCCCCTGATGTTTTCTTGTTCGATCCCGGCACGGTCGCGGTTTCTCGATGCCCGCTTTGCCGTGCCGCTCCAACATCTGTCCGCCGATCCGTTCGGCGGTCGCCCCATTACCCTGCTTTCAAACCCTGACGCACCTCAGCTTCGATCAACTGCCAGATGTCATCGACCAACCGCACAAACCGCGGATCGCGTTTGAGCGTCAGCTCGCGCGGACGCGGCAGATCCACCTTGACCTCCTGCCGCACCGATCCCGGCCGGGCGCTGAACACGATGACACGGTCCGAGAGGAACACGGCTTCGTCGATCTGGTGAGTGATCAGCACGACCGTCTTCTTCTCGCGCTCCCAGATATTGAGCAGCTCGGTCTGCATGATTTCGCGGGTCTGCGCATCGAGCGCGGCGAAGGGCTCGTCCAGGAGCAGGATGTCCGGACTCACCGCAAGCGCCCGCGCGACGTTCACACGCTGGCGCATGCCGCCGGACAACTGGTGGGGATAATGATTCTCGAAGCCGGCGAGACCGGTCATCGTCACGAACCGCTGCGCCACCGCAGAGGCCTCCGCCCACGGCCGGCCCGCCAGCGTCAGGCCATAGGCCACGTTTTCGATCACGCTTTTCCACGGCAACAGCGAATCCTGCTGGAACACCATGGCCCGGTCGCGGCCGGGGCGCGTGACGCGCTGGCCGTCGACCAGCACCTCTCCCTTGGTCGGCGCGAGTAACCCATCGATGATCCGCAGCAGGGTCGATTTGCCGCTGCCGCTGGCGCCGACGATCGAGACGAACTCGCCCTCGTTGATCGACAGATTGATGTCGCGCAGCGCCTCGACCGAGGGCTTCCCCTTGCGATCGAACAGCTTGCTGACGCCTTCCACGCGAAGCAGCGCCGTCATTCCTGCCTCCAAGGTGCCAACCGGCGTTCCAGCGTCGCGAACGCGACGCTTCCCAACAGACCCATGGCGCCGAGCACGAATACATATCCGAGCACACGCGCCGTATCGAAGGTCTGGCTCGCCGACAGAATGGCAAAGCCGAACCCGGCGAACGAACCGAAGAACTCAGCGACGACGATGCCGACGAGAGCACGCGCCCATGAGACGCGGATGCCGCTGACAATGAACGGCAGCGCATAGGGGAACGTCACGGTGGTGAAGATCTGCCACGGCGTCGCGTTGAAGGAGCGCGCCGCCTCGATCAGCGGCTTGTCGGTGGCGCGCAGACCGGCCTCGGTCGTCACCACCACCGGAAACACCGCCACCAGCAGCACCAGCACGAATTTCGACGCAAAGCCGAGGCCAAGCCAGGCCACGAACAGCGGCGCCAGCGCGATGATCGGCACGGAGTTGAGCGCACTCAAGGCCGGCCCGCCCATCAGCGACAGCAAGCGGCTCGACGCCAGCCCCAGACCGATCGCAATGCCGATGATCACTGACACGATGAACGAGGTCACCACCGCCGTTACCGTGGCGACGGCGTTCGTCCACATGCTGCCGTCGAGCGTTTCTTTCCATAGCGCGACGGCCACATCGGCCGGCGGCACCAGCAGCAGGCGGTTGGTGACCACCGTCGCCACCAACTGCCAGATGACCAGCACACAGAGAATGGAGAACACGATCCGCATCAAGGATGCGAGCCGTGTCTCCTGCTCGAGAAATTCGATGATTCCCTTCAACTGAAACGCCTCGATTTCAATTTTTGGACCAGCGTGCCTTAACCCGGATAGTGCGCGCGAGCCTGCTTGCCCCAACCCTTGTCGCCGACGACCTTGCCGTCGACATAGACCGTCTTGCCGCGCACGAGGGTGCGAACCGGCTTGCCACGCACCTTCTTGCCGGCATACGGGCTCCAGCCGGTGAGGCTGAGGACGTCCTCATCGCGGATTTCGTATTCGCGATTGAGATCGACGAGCACCAGATCGGCATGGTAGCCGGGCACGATATCGCCCTTCTTTTCGATGCCGAAAATCTTTGCGGGAGCGGTCGACGTCGCCTCGACGACACGCTGCAACGGAATCTTGTTCTCCAGCGCCGCCGTCAGGAACATGCTGAGGTAGAACTGCGTCGACGGCGTGCCGGTGTGCGCCTTCCAACCATCGGTCCAGCCGATTTCCTTCTCCTCGCGGGTATGCGGCGCGTGGTCCGTGGCGACGATGTCGATGGTGCCGTCGTTGAGACCTTCCCAGAGGCTCGGCACGTTCTTTTCCGGCACCCAGTACGACAGCGCATAGGAGCCGAGGCGCTGGATCGCCGACCATTCGCAGCCGAGGAACAGCGCCCACGGGTTGATCTCGCAGGTGACGCGCTGCCCCGCGGCCTTGGCCTTGCGGATCAGATCGACGCTGCCCGAGGTCTGGGTGTGCAGGATGTGCAGATGGCAACCGGCCGCGCGCTGCAGCCGCAGCAGGGTCGCGATCGCGGTTTCCCAGATCACGCCGTCATGCGCGGCATAGGCCTTGGCATAAGCGAGCGCGTCGCGCTGCTGCCGATCCCAGAAATCCTTTTCGATCACGTCCATCAGCGCCTGATCGTGCGGATGGATCATCAGCGGCACATTGACCTTGGCGCAATGCTGCATGATCTCGAGGATCTTGCCATGATCGTGCACGCCGATGCCCGGCATGTGCGGATAGCTGCGGCCGGTGTCGACCACCATGAAGATCTTGAACGCGGCGATGCCCTCATCGGCCATCTTCGGAATTTCGTCGGCAATGGTCGGCGCCGGATTGAAATTCCAGTCGACGATGGCGTCACGCTCGTAGATCGCGAACTGCTTCTTCAGCAGCGCCAGCGAGTTCGGCGGCGGCGTCACGTTCGGCATCGCCACCGAGGTGGTGACGCCGCCGGCCGCGCACTGCTTGGTCGAGGTGTAGATCGTGTCCTTGTACTCAAAGCCCGGCTCGCTGCCCTCGCGATGATGCGAGTGCATGTCGATCACGCCCGGAAGGATCGCCAGCCCGCCGGCATCGATCACTTCCTTGGCCTCCGGCTCATCGCCCGGTGCGTAGACGCCGGCAATGATTCCGTCGCGAATGCCGACCGAGGCGCGGGTTTCGGACTTCGACGTGATCAGAAGGCCGTTGCGGATGAGGGTATCCATCGAAACTATTCTCCAGTGACTTCAGGCTGTTTGCGAAACGGAATGGTCAGCGGCCGGCGCCGCCGGCTCGAGGCAGCGGGCGCTGCCGGATGGTGTCGAGCACTTCCTGAACGAAAGCGCGCGGCAGATTGCGGGTAATGAAGACGATGCGGGATTTGCGCACCCCTTCCGGCCAGGCCGGGAGATCGAATGGCGGATGAAACAGGCTCTGCACTGCCTGCACGACGATCGGGCGATCACGGCCGGCGATATCGAGTATGCCCTTCACCCGCAGCAGATCGTTGCCATGGCCGATCACCAGGGCGTCGAGCCAATGGGCGACGTGGTCCCATTCAAGCGGCTCATTGAATTCGAGCACAAACGAACCAATCTCCGCATTGTGCCGGTTTACATCGTGGTGATGATGGCCGTGCGCGTGGTTGTCGTTGTCATGCGCTTCCGCATTGAGCCAGCGCGCGACATCGGCGCTTTTGGTCTGCGGGTCATAGATATCGACAGTCGCGAGAGCCGACGGCATCGGGAGATGATCCAGCGCGGAATGATGCTGCCGCGCGCCCGGATTGAGCGCCAACAGGCGGCTGACAAGCTTGTCCCCCGCCTCCGGATTGACGTCCATCTTGGTGATGATGATTTCGTCGGCGACCGCCGCCTGCTTCACCGCCTCGGGATGCCGGTCGAGTGTCGCCGCGCCGTTGACCGCATCGACCGTGGTGATGACCTGCGCGAGACGGAACTTGCGCGCCACCGGAAATGTCATCAGCGCCTGGATCACCGGCGCAGGGTCGGCCAGGCCCGTGGTCTCGATCACGACGCGGTCGAACGCGCGAACCTCGCCCTTCTCGCGCTTGACGATCAGTTCGCGCAGCGTGTTGACCAGATCGCCGCTCACCGTGCAGCAGAGGCAGCCCGTGGACAATTCAATGGTGTTGTCGGTGCTGGAGGCGATCAGCGCATGATCGATCCCGACCTCGCCGAACTCATTGACGATGACCGCGGCGCCGGACAATTCCGGCGAGCGCAGCCATGCGTTCAACAACGTCGTTTTCCCGCTGCCGAGGAAACCGGTCAGCAGCATCACGGGAATACGGTCGTCTGGTGGGCGGTGATCGGTCATACGCGGAAACGCAACCTCACTCGTTCTGTCGCTTACTTCAGGAAGCTCGGATCGTAATAGCGCGACAGGTCGAACGGCTTCGACGAAGCCGGGTTCGCGCCGATGTCCTTGTCGATGTTGATGATGTTTTCGAGGCCGGCCGCCTGCACTTCAAGATTGCGGCCGATCGCCTTCTGATCCTCGACGATGAACTGATAGGAGCCGGCACACACATCCGCCGGCACCTTGGTGTAAGCCGAGAGGATGTCGATCGCCTTCTGCTTGTTGGCCGGATCGTAGATCCACACCGACGCCTTCTGCAGCGCCTTGGCGAGACCGACCGCAGCAGCGCGGTTCTTGGCGGCCCAGTCCTTGTTGAAGATCAGCGGCGTCTGGATATAGGGCTCGCGATAAACGTCGAGCACCTTCATCTTCTCGCGTTCGGCGAGCGTGTCGAATGGCGCGATCAGCAACGCGCCCTTCACCTGGCCGTTGCCGAGCGCGACGACGCGGTCGCGCGAATTGGTGAGCGCCACCATCTTGACGCTACGCGGATCGACGCCGCCGCGCTTGAGCTGATAGCGCAGCAGGTTGGCGGTGCCGCCTTCCACGGCGCCCGCGGTCACGGTCGCGCCCTCGAGTTCCTTGATGGCATTGATGCCGGTTCCGCCAACGAGGCGGAGAATGGTCTTTTCCAGCACCGCACCGGCGATCACCACCGGGGCGCCCTGATCGACCGCGCGGATCACCACGTCGCCGAGCGAAATGCCCGCCTCGACGCTACCCGACGAAACAGCCTGCAACAGCGCCGGGCTCGAGCCGGCAACCAGTTCCTTCACGACGATCTTGTTGGCGTCATAGAAGCCCTGGTCCTTGGCGATCGCGTGCAGCCAGAGCAGCGCGCTCGGCGCGAGCACGGCGACGCGAACCTCGGCCGGCTGCTGGGCGCGGGCGGCCGGCGCGGCGCCAATAGCAGCGAGCGCGATCAAAGCCGCCAGTGTGCGGGTCATCGTCTTCATGTGAAACCTCCTGCTGTTCTGTCGGCTTGTTCCGTCGCATGCGCCCGCAACCGGGGCGCACAAACGCCAGCGGCCCGGCTGCGACCGGGTCCACCTGCCCGGAGCGTAGCCCACGGGCAGCACCGCAGCAACGGAATTATCTCCAATTGATAATTTTGCACATTTTTGCATCATGGTAATGTCATGCCTTCGCACCGGATTTTGCCGCCCATTTTGCCGTTATGACGCGCCAGCCCCGCCTTCTCGCCATCCTCCAGCTTTTCGAACAGGGCCAGCCGGCCCTGACGGTGGAGGACATGGCTGCCGCGCTCGGGATGCCGACCAGCACCACGTACCGGCATGTCCGCAGCCTGGTGCAGGGCGGTCTCCTCGACCCCGTCACCGGCGCCGCCTATGCGCTCGGGCCGGGCTTCATTCGCTACGACCGGATCCTGCGACAAAATGACGAACTGGTGCGGATCGCCGATCCGGTGATGCACGATCTGCTCGCTCGCACGCGACGATCCGCCACGGTCGTCTTGTCGCGCCGCTTCAAGGATTGCGTCATGTGCGTGCACGACGTCGCCGGCGAGCGGCGGCATCCCGGCACCAGCTATGAGCGCGGCGTGGCGATGCCGCTGTTTCTCGGCGCCACGTCGAAGGTCATTCTTGCCAACCTGCCCGACCGCACCTTGAAAGGCGTGTATCTCGCCAACGAGAAGGCCATCAAGAACGCGCTGCACGTCAACGACTGGAAAGATTTCAAGGTGCAATTCCGTGACATTCGCCGCGCCGGCTATGCGCTGACGGATTCGGAAGTCGCGGCCGGCCGTGTCGGTCTGGCCGCACCCATTTCGCGCGCCGGTCAGGTGGTCGCGGGCTTGAGTCTCGTCATCGTGCCGACCAAAGCGGAACGCAACAAAGTGGCGCAGTTCATTCCGCAAGTGATGTCCGCGGCCGAGAAAATCTCCCGCGCGCTCACCAGCCGTGCGCCGTTGATTTCGCGATAGCAAAACCAAATCGTACCGCGGCCTTCAGTTTTGCCATGCGCGCCGGATCGTCGCAGCGGTTTTGACGCGCGCTACCCATCCGCTCCGATCGATGTCGCAAATGCGCACAATCGCGCCGGCGGCGCCGTGGATTTGACTCCACAGCAGGCGCTTCCTAACCTCAATAAATCGAATTTCAGTTCGTTATCCGAACAGCAAATCTCATGGCCGCCAACGACCCAAATCCGAAGAACCTCGTCCAGTCGCTCGCGAAAGGATTGCGGATTCTGTCGGTGTTCACGGCCGAAGAGCCTGAACTGCTGTTGAGCGAAGTTGCCCGGCGCGCCGGGGTCGACAATGCCACCGCGTTCCGGTTTCTCAACACGCTGGTGATGCTCGGCTACGTCACCAAGATCGCCAATACCAAGCGGTTTCGCCTGACGCTGAAACCGCTCGAACTTGGTTTCAATGCCATCGCGCGCATGGATCTGCGCGACATCGCCCGTCCGCTGCTGCGCTCGCTGGTCGGCACGCTCAACGAGGCGGCGAGCCTCGGCATCCTCGACAACACCGAGGTGGTCTATGTCGAGCGCGTGCAGGCGGGCCTCATCCGCCTCGGCGCCAATGTGCGCGTCGGGACGCGTATCCCGGCCTACTATTCGGCAATTGGTCACGCCATCATGGCCCATCTGCCGCACGACCATGTACGGCACATCCTCACGGTCAGTGACCGGATCAAATTGACGCCCGCGATGCAGGTGTCGGTATCGCACCTGGAGCGTCAGATCGATCTGGTTCGCGAGCGCGGCTATGCGCTGTCCGATGGCGATATCGTCAGCGGACTGCGTATTCTCGCCGTTCCCGCCCTCGACGATGGCGGCACCGTGCTCGGCTCGCTCAGTGTCGCCGCGCCCAGCATGCGGATGACGAAGGATCAGTTCGTCGCGCTCGCGCTCGAACCGCTCCTGCAGGCCGCGCACGATTTCAGCCGCGCCTGCAGCGCCGCCGGTCAGACCTTGCAACCCCTGCCAAAAGCGAACGCCGGATAAACCGGCGCACAACGAGGAACCGCACAAGGAGAGACGATGAGTTTGACGGCCACGCTCGGCCACACCGCCGCCACCTCGCAGGTCGCCGCCGGGCAACATGATCCAGCCATCCCCACGAGCGCGCCGCTCATTCGCGCGCGCGGTCTGGTGAAAGTCTATTCCACCGTGTCCGGCGATCCCGTCGTGGCGCTCGACGACATGAACCTGTCGATGGCGGATGGCGAATTCGTCTCCATCGTCGGCCCATCCGGCTGCGGCAAGAGCACGATGCTTCGGCTGCTCGCCGGTCTCGACACACCCGATGCCGGCGAGATGACGCTTGGCCATCAGCCGATCACCGGCCCATCCAGCGCCGTCGGCGTCGTCTTCCAGAACGCGACGCTGCTGCCCTGGATGACAGTCTGGCAGAACGTCATCCTCCCCCTGCAAGTGGGCGGCGGCAATCGCGCGGCGCGTGAAGACGCTGTCCGGGAGTATCTGTCGATCGCCGGGCTCACCGGCTTCGAGAACAAATATCCTTACGAACTCAGCGGCGGGATGCAGCAGCGCGCGGCGATCGTGCGCGGGCTCGCGCGCGATCCCAAAGTGCTGCTGATGGACGAACCGTTCGGCGCGCTCGACGCCCTGACCCGCGAGCGCATGAACGGCGAACTGCAGCGCATCTGGATGGCCAGCAGGAAGACCGTGCTGCTGATCACCCACAGCATCGGCGAGGCGATCTTCCTCGGCGACCGCGTTGTCGTCATGTCCGGCCGGCCCGGCAAAGTGCTCGAGGATCTGCGGGTCAATCTCCCCCGCCCGCGCAGCCACGCCGAGACCATCGCCGATCCCGAATATATCCGCCTGGCGCGGGAGATCCGCCGCATGCTGGACGCCTGACATGAGCACCGCAGATATTTCCACGCCGCACGATTTCGCCGCCCGCACCATGGAGCGGCTCGCCGCACAACGCCGCCGCCAGCGCATCGGCAATATCCTGCTCACCATCGCCGGGATGATCGGTCTGCTGGTGCTGTGGCAGGTTGCGGTCCAGGTGTTCCAGGTTCCGTCCTATATCCTTCCGGGGCCGGAGCGCGTCTTCAACGCGCTGTGGTCCGGGCTCGCCGTTCCGCTCGACAGCCGCGTCGGCTTTTATCTCCCGCTCGGCAGCACACTTGGGCACGCCGCGCTCGGCTTTCTGATCGGCGCGACCCTGGGGCTCTTGCTCGGCTCGCTGATGGCGGAATTCCGTCCGGCGGAAATCATCCTGATGCCTTACGCGTTCGCGTTGCAAAGCCTGCCGAAGATCGCCATCGCGCCGCTGATCATCGTCTGGTGCGGCTTCGGCAACGGCTCCAAGGTGGTGATGGCCGCGCTGCTCACCTTCTTTCCGATGCTGGTGAACAGTTTTGCCGGCATCCGCTCGACCGAGCCGGAACGGCTCGACCTGATGAAGGCGCTGTCGGCCTCGCGGTTGCAGACCTATCTGCGGGTGAAGCTGCCGACCGCCGCGCCCTACATCTTCGCCGGCCTCGACATGGGCGTCGTCTATGCCCTGCTCGGCACCATCGTCGCCGAATTCCTCGGCGCGCAGGAAGGCATCGGCGTCGTCATCACACAGGCGCAGGCCGTGACCGACGTCGCCGGCGTGTTCGCCGCGCTCGTCATCCTCGGCGTGGTCGGCATCGCGCTGCACCTGCTGATCAAGGTCACCGAGCGTCGTGTCATCCACTGGTCGGATCGGCACAAATAATCGTCACCCCACCACAAGACGGCAACAGCCGCACATCATATCTCACGGGAGGATTACAATGACCGACACGTCTCGCTTCAATCGCCGCGAGGTCATGGCCACGCTCGGCGCCGTGGCCGCGACCATAGCCACCGCGCAACCGCGCTTCGCCCATGCGCAGACCATGCCGAAACTGCGGTTCGGCATGGGCACCAAGTCGATGAATGCCACGACCATCAACATGGTGATCGGCGAAGCGCTCGGCTACAACAAGCAGGAAGGCTTCTCGATTGATCCGGTGCCGCTCGGCGCCATCGCCTCGGTGCAGATCGGTCTCGACAAGGGCGACCTGCAATTCGGCGTCGGCGCACCGAGCTTCGCGCTCCCGCTCTATGCCAAGGGCGAATTGCCGCCGATCGTCTCGTTCTACGAATACACCTATCCCTACAAGTGGGATGTGGCCGTGGCGCCGGATTCGCCGATCAAGAGTTACAACGATCTCAAGGGCAAGAAGATCGGCGTTTCGGGTCTCGGTACCACCGACTATCCGGTGACGCGCGCCGTGGTCGCCAATCTCGGCATGGACCCGGACAAGGACGTGCAATGGCTCGCGGTCGGTGAAGGCGTCACCGCCGGCGTCGCCGTGCAACGAAGCGCCGTCGACGCGCTGGCTTATTTCGATACCGGTTTCGGCCAGATCGAAGCCGCCGGCATCAAGCTGCGCACATTGCCGCGGCCGGCGAATATCCCGATGATCGGCGGCTTCTTCGTCAACGCCAAGCGCGATTACCTGCAACAGAACCGCAAGCTCGCGGTCGGTTTCGGCCGGTCCGGCGCCAAGGCGGCGGAATTCGTGCTCGCCAATCCGGCGGCAGGCGCCAAGGTGCTGCTCGACGCCTATCCGGAACTCGCGCCGCGCGGCGCGTCGCAGGCCGACGCCATCAAGGCGGTGCTGACGCCGGTGCTGCGCCGCATGCAGCTCTTCCGCCCGCCCTATCCGAACATGAAGATGGGCCAGATCAGCGAAGACGAATTGAAGCGCGAGGCCGACTTCCTCAAGCTGAAGATTTCGGATTTCAAGCCGCTCTATACCAACGACCTGATCGACGAGATCCACAAATTCGACCGTCAGGCCGTGATCGATCAGGCCAAGGCGTACAAGATCTAGCAAGAGGCAACCGGCGGATGAGTGTCGGACAACGCTTTCCCGCCGAAAGCCGGGAATTTCGCGATGAGCGGACCGGACGGCGGATGCGGCAGGTGACGTCGCATCCGTCGATCCATCATCATCCGTTCTTCTTCGTTCCCGCCTACGACACGGCGATGCGGCGCATGATCTTCGTGTCGCATCGCACCGGCCTGCCGCAAATCTTCTTCGAGGACCGGCAGAGCGGCGAATTGGTGCAGGTCACCGACCGTCGCGATCTGGCCGAATGGTCGCTCATCCCGTCGCTCGACGGGCGCGCCGTCTATTACACCGCCGGCACCGGCGCATGGCGGACCAATCTCGACACGCTGCGGGAGGAGCAGCTCGCGTCGTTCGGCGATGTCGAGATGCGCGAAAAAGGCATGGTCGGCGCCGCCATGGGGACGACCGCGCTCTCGGCCAATGGACGCTGGTGGGCGGTGCCGGTGAAAGCCGGCGCGATCTCGCGCTTCGTGCTGATCGACACCGAGCAGAAGACCTCCCGCGTGTTCCTGGAGCGCGACACGATCGGCCATCCGCAGTTCTGCCCGGACGACGACAATGTCATTCTCTATGCCGGCCCGCTGACCGACCGCGTCTGGATCACCGATCGCGACGGCAACACGCGCCGCCTCTATCAGCGCACCGACCGGATGCAGTGGATCACGCACGAGAATTTCATTCCCGGCCGCCGCGAAGTCGCGTTCGTCGACTGGCCGCGCGGCATGCGCGCCATCGCGCTCGACACCGGCGCCGTGCGCAGCATTACCGATTTTCCGGCCTGGCACGCGGCCTGCGATCCGGCCGGGCAGCGCTTCGTCTGCGACACCAACTTTCCAGACCGCGGCCTGCATTGTTTCCCCGCCGCAGGGGGCGCGACCGGCGCGGAGTTGATCTGCCAGTCGCAAGCCTCATCGCAAGGCGCGCATTGGGCGCATCCATTCCCCTATAATGACGGGCCGGTCGCGGTCGATGCCGCGCAGCACACGCATCCGCATCCCCGCTTTGCGCCGGACAACTCACGGATCGTGTTCACCTCGGACCGCAGCGGATACGCACAGATCTACGAAGCTCTTCTCGACTAACCCTTTGAACGGACCTCCCCTGGAATGATCAAGACCGACCGCATCGACGCGTGGACGCATATCCTGCCGAAACGCTATTTCGCCAAGCTTCAAGGCATGGGCTCCGCCTCCGGACGGCTGAAACGCTGGCTGACGCTGACCACGCTGTTCGATCTCGACGCACGCTTCCGCGTCATGGACGGCTTCAAGAGCTACCGGCAATTCCTCACCCCATCGCTCCCGCCGATCGAGGACCTGGCCGAAGGAGAAGCCGCCAACGATCTGGCGAAGCTGATGAACGATGAACTGGCCGAACTGGTCGCCAACCATCCCGGCCGTTTCGCCGGCTGGTGCGGCGCCGTCTCGATGCTCGACCCCGACGCCGCGGTGAAGGAGATCGACCGGATCGCCGGCATGGGCAGCGCCGGCGTGCAGCTCATCACCAATGTGCGCGGCGCGCCGCTCGACGAGCCGCGCTTCGCGCCGGTGTTCGATGCCGTCGCGCGGCACGGCATGTCGATCTGGCTGCACCCGGCGCGTCCGCCGACCGTGCCGGACTATCCGACCGAGACCATGTCGAAATTCGAGATCTGGTGGGCGTTCGGCTGGCCCTATGAAAGCAGCGCGGCGATGGCGCGGCTGGTGTTCTCCGGCCTGTTCGACCGGCATCCGCGACTGCGCATCATCACCCATCACCTCGGCGCGATGATCCCGTTCTTTGCCGGGCGCATCAATCAGGGCTGGGGCAAGCAGCTCGGCACGCGCACCGCCGACATGGATGCCGCGCTATTGCCGAAACCGTTGCAGCGCAATCCGTCCGAATATTTCAAGCTGTTCTACGGCGACACCGCCCTCTCCGGCTCGGCATCCGCCACACGCTGCGGCCTCGACTACTTCGGCAACAAACAGGTGCTGTTCGGCACCGACTTCCCTTACGACGCCGAGGGCGGCGCAATCCTGGTGCGCGAGACGATCGCGGCGCTCGATGCGCTCGATCTGCCGCGCAAGGACCGGGAGATGATCGACCGCGACAATCTGCTGGCCTTCATCACCCGGCAGCCGTGATGCTCACGGTCGCGCTGTGCAACGAAGTACTGCGCGACCTGCCGTTCGCTGCCCAATGCGCGCAGGCCGCATCGCTCGGCTATGACGCGCTGGAGATCGCGCCGTTCACGCTCGGTGACGCTCCGCATCGGCTGAGCCCGGACACGCTCGTGCAAACCCGCCGCGCGCTCACCGATGCCGGCATCGGTATGAGCGGCCTGCACATGCTGTTGCTGAAGCCGGATGGCCTGTCGATCACCAGCACCGACAACGGCGTCGCCCGCCGGACCCGCGAGGTCGGCGAAGGATTGATCGCACTCTGCGCGGAGCTCGGTGGGCGTTATCTGGTCCACGGCTCCGCGCCGCAGCGTGAACTTGTCGCGGGCCGCGATGCCGAAGGACGGGCCGCCGCGATGGCCTATTTCGACGCCATGGCGCGCGCGGCCGAGCGCGCCGGCGTCATTTATTGCGTCGAGCCGTTGGCGCCCGATCTGACCCGTTATCTCAATACGGTTGCCGAAGGCGCGCAGATTGCCGACACTATCGGCTCGCCGATGCTGCGCACGATGCTCGATTGCGCGCACGCCTCGCACGAAGCCCGTCCCATTCCCGACCTGATCGCCGATTACGTCGGATCCGGCCACATCGCGCATATCCATGCCAACGACCCGAACCGGCGTGGGCCGGGACAAGGCGCGCTCGATTTCAAACCTATCATCGCCGCCATCAAAGCCAGCGGATTTGACGGCATGATCGGCGTCGAACCGTTCATCTATCAGCCGGACGGCCTTACATGCGCCCGCGACTCGTTGCGCTATCTGCGAGCGTGCGGGTTGTCCTAGTGCCGTGACACCAATGTCAGCCCGTCAAGATCGATGGCCGGCGCGCGACCGCCGACGAGATCGGCGACGATCCGTCCACACCCGCAGGCTTGCGTCCATCCGTTCGAACCCTGCCCGAGATTGAGGAAGAGGTTCGCAAACGGCGTCGGCCCGAGATAAGGCGGGCCATCGGGTGTCATCGGTCGCAGCCCCGCCCAATAGCTCACCTGCTGGTAGTCTCCGGCGCGCGGAAACAGCATGCGCGCTGCTTCGAGCACGCCCGCCGCCTTTGACGGATCGGCGGAGCGATCGTAACCGCCGACCTCGGCGACGCCGGCGGCGCGCAGCCGCGCGCCGAGCCGCGTCACCATCACCTTGCTGTGCTCGTCCATCACCGACGATCGCGGCGCACCCTCGTCGCGGACGCGATCGAGGGTGATGGCATAACCCTTCACGGGATAGATCGGCAGCGTGATGTCGAGCGGCCGCAGCAGGAATGGCGCTTCGCTGCCGAGCGCCACCACATAGCAGTCTGCTGTGAACAGGCCACGATTGGTGAGAATGCCACCGATCCGGTCTCCCTCGCGCATGATCGCATCGATCCGCGTGTCGAAATGAAATGTGACGCCGCTGGCGCGAAGGCGCTCCGCCAGCCGCGCCGTGAACAGGTGGCAATCGCCGGTCTCGTCGGTCGACAGATGCAGCCCGCCCGCGATCGGCACGTCGGCTGCGAGCGCCGGCTCCAGCGCCCGCGCTTCCTGTGCGGTGACGATGCGGTGGACCACGCCGAAACGCTCCAGCACCGCCGCCGCGCGCCGCCCGCCGGCCAGTTCCTCCTCGGTGCGGAAAATCTGCAGGACACCGCCTGTGCCTTCATCGTAGGCGATGCCGGTCGCAGACCGCAGCTCCACCAGACACTGCTTGCTGTAGTGCGCGATCCGCTGCATCCGCGCTTTGTTATGCGCGAACCGCTCGGCCGTGCAGTTACCGACAAATTGCGCCAGCCAGCGCCATTGCGCCGGATCGAAACGCGGCCGCAGCAGCAGCGGGGCATGGCTCTTGAACAGCCAGCCCATAACCTTGAGCGGCATGCCCGGCGCGGCCCATGGCCCGGCAAAGCCCGGACACACGCCGCCGGCATTGGCAAAGCTGGTTTCCAGCGCCGGCGCGGCCTGGCGGTCGATGACCGTCACCTCATGACCGTCGCCGGAAAGATAATGGGCGCAGGCCGTCCCGACGACGCCCGCGCCCAGAACCAGAACCTTCAAAGGGCTCTACTCCGTCTTGATGCCCGCATCGGTGATGATCTTCGAATAGGTCGCCATTTCCTTGTCGATGAACTTGGCGAATTCGTCCGGCGTCGAGCTCTTGGCCTCGAAGCCGAGCGTCGCGAGACGCTTCTTCACCACCGGGTCTTTCAGCGCCTCGACGGTCTTCTGCTGGATATTGGCGACGAGATCCGCCGGCATGTTCTTCGGACCCCAGAGGCCGTACCAGGATTCGAAATCGAGCGGCTCCATGCCCGATTCCTGCACCGTCGGAATCTCCGGCGCGGAGTCGACACGCTTCAGGCTGGTGATCGCCAGCGCCTTGATCTTCTTGCTCTGCGCCAGCGGCAGCGACGACAGCATCGGGTCGGCAATCAACTGGATCTGGCCGGACATGATGTCGTTGAGCATCGGTCCCGCGCCCTTGTAGGCGATGACCAGCGTATTGATGCCCGCGCGCCGCTTCAGGAGTTCCACGGCAAGATGACCGGCCGAGCCGAAACCGGAGGTCGCAAACGTGTATTTTTCCGGGCTCTTGCGTACCAGGTCGAAGAATTCCTTGAGATTGTTGGCTGGCACATTCGGCGCCGTCGACACGACGAGCGGCCCCGACGCCACCAGCGAGATCGGCGTGAAGTCCTTCACCACGTCATAGGGAATGTTCTTGAACAGGAATGGCGTCGTGACGTGGATCGAGGCCGTCAGCAGCAGCGTGTAGCCATCGGGACTGGCTTTCGCCACCGTGTTGGCACCGACCGTGCCGCCCGCGCCGCCGGCGCGGTTTTCGACGATGAACGTCGCGTTGGCCACCTCTCCGAGCTTCTGCGCGAGAATACGCGCGACGCCGTCCACCGATCCGCCGGCGGGATAAGGCACGACAAGACTCACGGTCCGGCTTGGGTACGTGTCGGCGGAAGCCGACACAACACATCCCAGAACCGCTGAAGCGAGCGTGGCTGCGAGAATTATTTTTTTCATCTCACGATCCTTTCAGGGTTTCTTCAAAAGGTCCCAGGGTAGCTTCCCCCATCGACCAGCAGATTTTGGCCAGTGACAAATCCGGCTTGTTCAGAGCAGATGAACGCGCAATAGGCGCCGAGCTCGGCCGGCCGCCCGTAACGCCGCGCTGGATTGTTAGCGGCGCGCGCCTTCCAGATTTCGTCGAAACTCTTGCCGCCCTCCTCCAGCATCCCGTTGATGTGGCGGCGCTGCGCGTCGCTATCGAAGATGCCGGGCAGCAGATTGTTGATGGTGACGTTGTGCTCGACCGTATCCCGCGCAAGCCCACCGACGAATCCGACCAACCCGGAGCGCGCGCCATTGGAGAGCGCCAGTTCGCCCTGCGGAATTTTCACACTGCGCGAGACGATATTGACGATGCGGCCGAATTTGCGCGCGATCATGCCGTCGACCGTCAGACGGATCATCTCGATCGGGCCGAGCATCATCGCATCGATCGCATCGAGCCAGTCCTGCCGCGAATAGTCGCGGAAGTCGCCCGGCACCGGACCATCCGCGTTATTGAGCAGGATATCCGGCTGCGGGCAGGCAGCCAGCGCCGCCTGCCGTCCTTCCGGCTTGGTGATGTCGCCGACCACCGGCGTCGCTCTCGCGCCGGTCTCGGAACGGATGTCCGCACAGGTTTGTTCCAGCACGTCGCGCGTACGCGCGACGAGCGTGACCTCGACACCCTCGCGGGCGAGCGCAAAGGCGCAAGCTTTGCCAAGCCCGCGGCTCGCACCGAACAGAAGTGCCTTGCGGCCGCCGATACCAAGATCCACAGCGAAGACTCAGGCCGCGGCGGACAAAGGCTTGACGTTGTAGCCGTACTTCTTGTCGAGGCCGAGTTCCTGAACGATACGCACGCCCTTGGCCAGCGCCTCGCCTTCAAGCCCGGTCAACGGCCGGCGCAGATCGCCTGACGGCATGCCGAGCACCTTCATCAGCGACTTCACCGCCACCGGATTGATCGCCGAATAGGTGTAATGCAGCATCGGCAGCAGGCCGAGATAGGCTTTCTTGAAACCCTCCGCTTCGGCGTAGCTCTTCCACGGCGTCGAGATCGTCGCGAGTTCGCCCGGCGCGACGTTGCCGGTCATGTTCGCGGTGCCATGGCCGCCGAGGCTCATGGTCGGCACGACAAGACCGAGATTGGGGCTGTCGCAGCACATCACCGCGACGCCGGTGTTGGCGGCCAGCACCTGCGCCACCTGGCCGACGCGGCCGGTGGATTCCTTGTGCACCACATAGTTCGGATGCTTGAAGATGCGGATCAGGTTGTCCCAGTGCAGATCGCTCTTCACGCGCGGCGGATTGTTGTAAATGCCGAGCGGCAGGTCAGTCGCGTCCGCCACATCGAGGAAGAACTTCTCGATGTCGGCCTCCGGCGCGCAGATATAAGCGGGCGCCGCCACGATCGCGCCGTCGGCGCCGTTGTCCTTGGCGAACTTGATGTAGTCGATGGTGGATTCGGTATTGTTACCGGTGCAGCCGAAAAAGACCGGCATTTTGCCCGACTTCATCTTGGCGCATTCGGCGATGATCTTCTTGCGTTCCTCCGGCGACAGCATCGACACTTCGCCGGTCGAGCCCATGATGAGGACCGCCGAGGTGCCGTTGTCCTCGTGGAATTTCAGCAGCGAGCGGAACGCGGCGAAATCCACCGACCCGTCCTTGTTGAACGGCGTGATCAGCGCCACGAACGAGCCGGTCATCAGCTTCTTCGACATGTCATTCCTCCAGTACGAACCTTGATATGAAGACTATCACGCCGCATCGGGTGCGGCATGGATGATGGATGGCGGCGCGAACGCCCGGACCTGCGGCAACGCCGCGTCCCAGCGCTCGATCTCGACCAGCGCGCTCAACGCGCTGGGGCCCTGCGTCAGCCGCGACGTGCCGACGTCCAGCGTCAGGACATTGGGGTTGCCGTGACGTTCGAGACCCTGTTGTTCGGCAGGATCGAACCACGCGCCGGTCGCCATCACGGCGACATTGCGCATCACGCCCGGATCGAGCACCGCCGCCGCGAGGCAGGCGCCGCGCGCGTTGAACACGCGGACGATATCGTCGGTCTTGATGCCGCGGTGTGCCGCGTCATCCGGATTGATGCGAATGATCTCGCGGTCCTTGACCTTGTGACGACGCGAGGCACCGGCCGGATCGAGCTGGCTGTGCAAACGGTCTACCGGCTGGTGGGTGACGAGATGCAGCGGCCAGTCGCGCGCGGCGGTGCCGCCGAGCCATTCGGCCGGCGGCAGCCAGGCCGGATGCGGCAGGCAATCCGCATAATTGAACCCCGCGATGGTATCGGAGCCGATCTCGATTTTTCCCGACGGCGTTTTCAACGGATAGAGCGCCGGATCGCGCCGGAAGTCCTCGAACAGGACGAAATCCTTGTCCGGGTCCGGCAGTTCCACATAGCCCTGCTCCCAGAACGTCTCGAAATCCGGCAGCGCGATGTTCTTGCGCGCGGCGCCAGCCACGACCCGCTCATAGATGCCGCGGCACCAGTCCATCTCGCTGCGGCCTTCGGAGAAGACATCGCCGTAGCCGAGACGCCGGGCGAGCGCATGGAAGATGTCGAAATCCGAACGCGCGTCGCCGACCGGCGGGATCGCCTGCTTCATCGCCAGCACGAACGGATCGCGCGACGAACCGCCGACGTCGTTGCGCTCCAGCGTCGTCGTCGCCGGCAGCACGATATCCGCGTGGCGCGCGGTCGGCGTCCACCAGCTTTCGTGCACGATCACCGTATCGGGCTTCTGCCAGCCCTGCCGCAGCCGGTTGAGGTCCTGATGATGATGGAACGGATTGCCGCCGGCCCAATAGATCAGCCGGATATCCGGATAGACGTCGCGGCGGCCGTTGAATTCATAAGGCGCGCCGGGATTGAGCAGCATGTCGGCGATGCGCGCCACCGGAATGGCTTTCGCCGCCGGATTGGGCGGCATGAACACTTCGGGACCGGGGATGTCGACGCGCGGCACGCCGACGCCGTTCATCGACCCGTGACCGAAAGCAAAGCCGGCACCGGGTTTGCCGATCCCGCCGAGCATCGCCGCCAGCGCGATAGAGGCCCAGTACGGCTGCTCGCCGTGATGCGCGCGCTGCAGCGACCACGCCACCGTGATCATGCTGGTGGTCGCGGCAGCCTCGCGCACCAGCGCGCGGATCGTCTGCGCCGGCACGCCGGTGATGGCGGCGGCCCATTCCGCGTCTTTCGCCACGCCATCGTCAGCGCCCAGCAGATAGGCTTTGAAACGATCGAAGCCGACGCAGTATCGCGCCAGGAACGCCTCGTCGTGCTGCCCTTCGCTGACCAGCGTATGCGCCATGGCCAGCATCAGCGCCGTATCGGTGTTCGGGCGGATCGGAATCCATTCGGCGTCGAGGAAGTCCGGCGCGTCGAGTTTCAGCGGGCTGATGACGACGAAGCGGACACCGGCCTCCTTGGCGCGCCGCAGCCAGTGTTCGAGCACATGCGCGCCCATGCCGCCAGAGCTCACCTGTCCGTTTTTCAGCGCGAGACCGCCGAACGCGACCATCAGCTTGGTATTCGTCACGATCGACGGCCAGTCAGTGACCCGGCCAGCAACCGGCTGATAAGTGCCGATCACGTGCGGCAGCAGGAATTGCGCCGCGCCCCAGCTATAATTGCCCGCCTGATCGACGCAGCCGCCGCCCTGAAACAGGAACCGGCGCACCAGCGTGCGCGCGTGATGCAGCCGGCCAGCCGACGACCAGCCGTAGGAGCCGCCGAAGATCGCCGTATCGCCGTGCTCGCGGCGGACACGCGTCAGTTCGCCGGCGACAAGATCGAGCGCCTCGTCCCACGACACTTCCTGGAAACGATCATGGCCGGTGCGCGGCTTGCCGTCACGCCAGCCCTCGCGCACCGCCGGCCGCGCGATGCGCAACGGCGAATGCACCATCTCCGGGATCGCGTCGATCATTGCCGACGGCGCCGGATCCTTGGCGAAGGGTTCGCAGCCGATGACACGGCCGTCCTCGACGAGTGCATTGAATGCACCCCAATGCGCGAGGGACGGCACGCGCCTCACTGTCATGGCTGGATGGCCCTCATGGTTGCGATACCGCCTCTAGGCCGCGCTCATGCGCGGCGCATCGTCGTTCGCCAGCGAGAAGCGAACCGCCGTGTCGGCATGAATGAGCGTGGAATCGAAAACCGGCAAGTCCGTGTCCTGTTCACCAATCAGCAATCCGATCTCGGTGCAGCCGAGGATCACGCAATCCGCGCCCTGCGCACGACCGCGCGCGATGATATCGCGGAAATGCTGACGTGAGCTATCGCGGACGACGCCCTGACACAACTCGTCGAAGATCGTCTGATGGACCATCGTCCGGCCGTCGTCGTCCGGCACCAGCGGATCGAGATTGAACTTGTCGCGCAGGCGCCCGACGTAGAAATCCTGTTCCATGGTGTAGCGGGTGGCGAGCACGAGCGGCCTGCGCAGCCCCGCCCGCATCACCTCTGCGGCTGTGACATCGGCGATATGCAAAACCGGCACGGAGACCGCCTCCTGCACGGCGTCCGCCAGCTTGTGCATGGTGTTGGTGCAGATCACGATACAGGCCGCTCCAGACCGTTCGAGATCGCCCGCCAGTGTCGCCATGAGATGCGCCGCCTGATCCCATTGCCCGGCGCGCTGCAGACTGACGATGTCGTCAAAATTCACCGAGCGCATTAGCACTTCCGCGGAATTCAGGCCGCCGAGGCGGTTCCGGACCTCTTCGTTGATCCGGCGATAATACACCGCGGTGCTCTCCCAGCTCATTCCACCCAGCAGGCCGATCGTGCGCATGGCTTTATATCCCTGATGTCAGCGTCTGACCGGCAATTTATCGCCGTGGTCCAGCAATTTTATCGGAAAGATTTGGTAGTTCTGTCGATTTTTGGCGATAAATTCTCACATATTGAAATTTTTGGGATATAATTTATCAATAATCAGCAAAGTACGGCAAAACACGTTCCCGGAGCCACGAATGGACGCCGCAGACCGGAAAATCCTCGATATCCTGCAGGCCGATGCCTCGGTCTCGGTCGCAACCATCGCCGAGAAAATCGGCATGAGCACCGCGCCATGCTGGCGGCGCATCCGCAAGCTGGAAGACGATGGCGTCATCACCCGCCGGGTCGCCCTGCTCAACCGGCGCAAGGCCAATGTGCCGATGACCGTGTTCGCCACGGTCAAGGCGCCGCGCCATGCCGTCGAATGGCTGCAGGCGTTCCGCAAGCTGATCGCCGATATTCCGGAAATCGTCGAAGCCTGGCGCTTGACTGGCGAAGCCGACTATCAGCTCCGCATCGTCGTGCCCGACATCGAGACCTACGATCTCGTCTACCAGCGGATGATCAGCCGGCTGGAATTCTCCGACATCAGTTCCTCGATCGCCATGGAGGAAATGAAATACACCACGGCGATCCCGACCAGCTATATCGCGATCAAGTGACACGCTCGCATCAGCGGGCGCGGATCGCCTCGTTGTAATACGACAGATCCAGATACTTGTCCGGCGACGGCGGTACGCCGCCCCAGTCGCCATGCTGCTCGGCGCGCAGCTTCAGCACGTTGCGAAAACCATCCAGATCCATCGCCGCCTTGCGGGCGAAGCCGGACTTGGGATCGGTCGCGACCGCGTAAGACGCCTCGGCCATCGCCGGCGAAATATTGAGCCCCTTCGCGAGCATGGCAATCGCTTCGGCCTTGTTCGCGGGATCGAGAACCCAGTCGAGACCTTCGAGATAGGCGCGGATATAGCGCACCAGCACATCACGGTGCGCGGCGCCCCAGGATCGCATGACGAAACCGGTGGTCGAAAGATAAGGCCCGATCACATCGGTCGCGGTGCCGAGTTTCTTGAGACCGGCTTGTGCGGCCTGCAGCGAGAACGGCAGGTTGAGCATCGAAGCCGCGACTGTCTTATCCGTGGTGATCGCCTGCAGCCGGAATCGGGTCGCGCCCACCGGCTTGATGGTGATCTGCGATTTATCGACGCCGTTGAGTTTCAGCATCTGATAGAGCTGAAACGCGAATGCCGTATCGACCGCATCGACGATCGCGGTCTTGCCCTTCAGATCGGCATAGCTGTTGATGTCCGGCTGAACATAGAGATCGTTCCAGCCGTTATCGCCGCCGAGCACCACCGCGATGTCGGCGCCAGCGTGCTCCGCCATCGCCACGGCATTGTCCACCGAGGTGTGAACGACCTGATAACGCCCTTCTTTCAGACCGTCGCGAAGCTCGGTCGAATTCGGCGCGATCTTCTGGTTCACCGTCAGACCGTATTTGGCGAATGCGCCTTTCTGATCGGCCGCGAACAACGGCCAGTTCTGGACGCCCTGAAACACCATTACGTTCAGCGTTTCCGATCGCGCAGCGGACAGAGTCATGACAACACCAAGAGATATGGCAGCGAGCAATCGAATAGCAGCGATCGGCATGATAGTCTCCCTTCAGCAAGTCCGGCTTGACCGCGTGGACTCCGATTATGCTCCGGCGGAAAGCCCGCCCTTCTGCTCGATAAAAGACACGATGATATCCAGACCGTCGCCGGCGCGCAGATTCGTCATGACGAACGGGCGCGGTCCGCGCATGCGCGTCGCGTCGGTCCGCATCTTCTCCAGCGAAGCACCGACATGCGGCGCGAGATCGACCTTGTTGATGACAAGGAGATCGGACCGCGTGATCCCCGGCCCGCCCTTGGACGGAATCTTGTCGCCGGCAGCGACGTCGATCACATAAATCGTCAGGTCCGCCAGTTCCGGCGAAAATGTCGCGGCAAGATTGTCGCCGCCGGATTCGATCAGCACCATGTCGAGGTTCGGAAACTTCGCGCGCATGTCGGCGACGGCTGCGAGATTCATCGACGCATCCTCGCGGATTGCGGTATGCGGGCAGCCGCCAGTCTCCACACCGACGATGCGTTCGGTGGCGAGGGCGCCGGAGCGCATCAGAAACTCCGCATCCCACTTGGTATAGATATCGTTGGTGATGGCGGCGATGTCGTAGCGCTCGCGCATGTTTTTGCACAACGAATCCATCAGCGCGGTCTTGCCGGAGCCGACCGGCCCGCCGATGCCGACACGAAGGGGTCCGTTGGGACTGGGCATTATCACGATCCTTTCATCAACTGCGAAACAGCCGCGTATATTGGGTTTCGTGGTGGACGCTGGCGAGGTCGGCCCTAAATGCCGCACCGCCGAGATCGTCCACCGTCGCGTTCAGCGCGCGACGCGCCGTGGCCTGCACATCGGGCTCCAGCGCATGGATGACGTGCTGACTGTCGGTCTGGCCGAGCGGAATGATCCGCACGCCGGCCGACACCCAGTTCGCGGACAGCGCGGCGAGAAAGGCATGGAGTGCCGCCGGTAAGGGAACGTCATGACCGGCACAGGCGACCGCCACCGCCACGGGATAAGCAACCGGACCGCTCCAGATGGTCGCAAACCGATCGAGCGCCGCGCATGGCCACGCCGCCCGCGTCGCGGCGAGAAACGCCTGCCCCTGCGTCGTCGTCTCCAGATGCCGCTCGCGCGTCGGCACGAAGGCGGCCGCGAGTTCGACGACCTCTTTCAAAGCCGAATCATCGGCCGCGGTTACAGCACGGTAGGCCAGCGCAAAGAAAATCGCGTCGCTCGCGCCCGCCCCCTCCGCGAGCAGCACGCGCAGCCAATCGCGCAGCGTCGCGGCATCACGGATGTCGCCGCTCTCCACCGCCCATTCGATTCCGCTCGAATAAGCGAAGGCGCCAACCGGAAACGCCGGCGACAGCCAGGTGGCGAGCCGATACAGCGCCGCCGGCGACAACGGCGGATCGGTCGGTAATGCAGCCGGCGCCTGATGCGCTCGCCTCTTCTCGCCGGCCATCTTAGTCCCCGTCACCCACCATGGCTGTGTCCGTGGTGATGATCGTGATGGTGGTCGTGGTCATGATGATGGTGGTCGTGGCCATGACGATGATCATGGGAATGACCATGAGGGTGTCCATGAGCCTGGCCGCCGGCACTCTCCGCATAGGCGCCGCCTTCCGGATCGAACGGCGCCTCGATCTCGCGCACCTGCGCGCCGAGGCCGCGCGCCATATCGGCGATGACGTGATCGCGGCGGATACGGATCGCCTTCGGCATGATCTGCGACGGCAGATGCCGGTTGCCGAGATGCCAGGCAACACGGGCGAGATGCAGCGGATCGGCGCAGCGGATTTCCAGGAGAGGCTCCGGCGCGGCAACCACCTCGATCAGCCGCCCGTCTTCCAGCGCCAGCGCATCGCCGGAGCGCAGCCACGTCGCCTCCGGCAGATCGAGCAGGAACGACGTGCCGTGTGTACCGGTCATCGCCATGCGGCGGCGATGCCGGTCGTCGTAGTCCAGCACGATGCTGTCGGCGGCTTCGCCGTTCCAGGAACCGGCGGGTTTCACAGCGGTCGCGCGCATCAACTCGATCCTATCGGAACGTCAGAACAGGAAATAGCGTTGCGCCATCGGCAGCGTCTCCGCCGGGGCGCAAGTCAGCAATTCGCCATCGGCGCGAACCTCGTAGGTTTCCGCGTCGATGTCGATCTTCGGCGTCGCGTCATTGTGGATCATGCTCTTTTTCGAGATGCCGCCGCGCGTGTTCTCCACCGCGACGAACTGCTTCTCGACGCCGAGCTTGTCGCGCAGCCGGCCCTTCACCGCCGCCTTCGACACGAACACTAAGGACGACGCCGTCACCGCCTTGCCGAACGCACCGAACATCGGCCGGTAATGCACCGGCTGCGGCGTCGGGATCGACGCATTCGGATCGCCCATGGGCGCGGCGGCGATGGTGCCGCCCTTGACGATGCAGTCCGGCTTGACGCCGAAGAACGCCGGGGACCAGACCACCAGATCGGCGAGCTTGCCCTTCTCGATCGAACCGATGTGCTTCGATACGCCGTGCGCGATCGCCGGATTGATCGTGTATTTGGCGATGTAACGCTTGGCGCGCACATTGTCGTTGTCGCCCTTCTCGTCCTTGAGCCGGCCGCGCTGGCGCTTCATCTTGTCCGCGGTCTGCCAGGTGCGGATGATCACCTCGCCGATCCGGCCCATGGCCTGGCTGTCCGACGACATCATCGACAGCGCGCCGAGATCGTGCAGGATGTCCTCGGCCGCGATGGTCTCCTTGCGGATGCGGCTTTCGGCGAAGGCGAGATCTTCCGCGATCGACGGATCGAGGTGGTGGCACACCATCAGCATGTCGAGATGCTCGTCGATGGTGTTGGTGGTGAACGGCCGCGTCGGATTGGTGGACGACGGCAGCACGTTCTTCAGCCCCGCGACCTTGATGATGTCCGGCGCGTGGCCGCCGCCCGCGCCCTCGGTGTGGAAGGCATGGATGGTGCGGCCCTTGAACGCCTTGATGGTGTCCTCGACGAAGCCGCTCTCGTTCAGCGTGTCGGTGTGGATCATCACCTGGATGTCGTGATCGTCGGCGACCGACAGGCAGGTATCGATGGCGGCCGGCGTCGTGCCCCAGTCCTCGTGCAGCTTGAGCGCGCAGGCGCCGGCCTTGATCATCTCGACCAGCGCCGCGGGCCGCGAGGCGTTGCCCTTGCCGGAGATGCCGAGATTGACCGGGAAGGCGTCGAACGACTGGATCATGCGCGCGATGTGCCACGGCCCCGGCGTGCAGGTGGTGGCGAAGGTGCCGTGCGAGGGCCCGGTGCCGCCGCCCAGCATCGAGGTGACGCCGCTCATCAGCGCGTGCTCGATCTGCTGCGGGCAGATGAAATGGATGTGGCTGTCGAAGCCGCCGGCGGTGAGAATCTTGCCTTCGCCCGCGATGACGTCGGTGCCGGGGCCGATCACGATGTCGACGCCGGGCTGGATGTCCGGGTTGCCGGCCTTGCCGATCGCCGAGATCATGCCGGCCTTGATGGCGACGTCGGCCTTGACGATGCCCCAGTGGTCCACGATCAGCGCGTTGGTGATGACGGTGTCGGCGGCGCCCTGCCGGTTCGAT
>JAHBZF010000010.1 GCA_019635575.1 Pseudolabrys sp.
ACCGACACCTTGTCCTTGGAAATCAGCTCGCGGGCCTTTTCGGCAAAGAGCGGCCAGTTCGACGCGGGATCGACCACCACCGCTTCGAGCTTCTTGCCGAGCAAGCCGCCTTTCTTGTTCTGCTCGTCGATCAGCATCAGCATCACGTCTTTCAGCGTCGTCTCGCTGATCGCCATGGTGCCGGAAAGGGAGTGCAGGATACCGACCTTGATCGTGTCCTGAGCGCTGGCGCCGGATATCGCCGACAGCGAGAGCGCGAGACCGGCGGTGGCGCCCATCAGGCGACGCGCCAAAGGCCTGCTCGCGGCAGTCCGTATGAAGCTGAACATGAAACACCCCTGCGTTGGCGGCGCAGAAACCCCACTGGAGTCACCCAGGGCCCGGCCGCAACGTCGGGTTCGCAAGGCGCATGCCAATCGCGGGCGAGGCTCTAAACAACTGAAAAAGCTGGTGTTGTTCGGATGCGAGTCACGGAAGCCAATTCGAGGGCAACACCTTCGCCTAAATTATCATCAAGCCAAGCGCGGCCGCCCAAAAAATCAGCAATCAGGGTCCGGAGACCTCAAACAACGCATCCGCTGCCATCACCGCCTGATACCGGCCGAGCGGATCGAGCGTCTTGTTCCAGGTGACGATCTGCGGCAGCCAGCGGCTCGCGACACGGTAGCGCAACGTCGCCCCGGTCTTGCGGTCCTCGATCTCCACATCGAGCAGCAGACCATGCCCGGCTTTCTCGTCCAGAACCTTCAGCGTGCCTTGCCCCGGACTGGCCTGTGTCGCCACCATGATGCCGTCGGCAACGCAGGGACACGGCGCCGTTTCGCCGGAGCGATAGCGGACGATCACGCCGCGCGGCGATGCCTTCAACCGTTGCAGGGCATCGAGGCCGATCCGGATGCCGATCGGAATCAGCGCACCGAAACCACCGTGCGCTCTGGTGCCGATCTCAATCCATTCCTGCGGTGTCGTGGTCTGTGCCCGTGCTCCTCCTGGCAGCACGAAGACACCCAGCATCAACAGAAAAGCCGGCAAATCCCGACCGACGCGAGCGAACGATGACAGCATCATTGGAGTCTTTCGCTTTGCCCGACCATCACCTCAATTGAACCAACGCTGATCCAGCCGCAACGTAAAGCATCATGTCCGGATTCACATCAACATGAGGCGATAAGGTCTGCCATCACGGTCTTCAATGCATTTTGATGAACCATGCTACCGGAATATTCCACCTTCGATCAGGCTATGGCTGCCCAATCGGTGGGCCCAACACGAGATTGTCGCAGGTCGCAGTCACAGCGGCCTGCCCGCTGACCCGTAGTTCGCCCTCGAACCGCACGATGTCGCCGCCGAGCGACGGCTTCGGCTCGATCGAGACGGCCCGCCAGACAATCTCGCCGGTCGCACCGGCCGGCACCGCACGGCGCAACTTCACCGCATAGCCGAGCCCAACCACGTTCGCCCGTGCGCAGACGAATTGCGCCAGCCGGCCCAGCATCAGCGAGGTGGTCTGCGTCGCGCTGGCGATCAGGCCGCCGAAGCGTGAACGCCGCGCCACTACCTCGTCGTGGTGCAAGGGGTTGGTGTCGCCCGCCAACGTCGCGAACTGCCGGATCCCCTCCGCATCGAAATGGACCGTAGCCCGCACCTCGTCGCCGACCGCGAACGGAACCGGCGACGATGCAACTGCTGCTGGCATCATTCTTTTCCCCTTGAGTCTGCTTTTGCCGCCTTGTGCCCGGCCGCCCCAGCTCAGGCAAACCGGATTTCGATTTACAACAGAGTAAATTTTACAGTATTGTAAAAATAATCAAGAACCGAGGCCGGCTCGAACCGGCAATGATCGGGAGGATGCTTCGATGCCAGCCGCGACCCAGCCACAAGCCCGGACCGGGCTCACGGGCAATGTCACCGACTATCTGTTCGAGCATTCCCTGCGTCAGGGCGAGCGGACCTATCTCATCACGCCGGAGCGCAACTGGAGCTTCCGCGCCATCGCTGACCGCGCCGGGCAGATCGCCAACTATTTGAAAGCGCTCGGCGTGCGGCCGGGCGAACGCGTGCTGTTCAGCGTGCTCGATGGCGCCGATTTTCCCGCATTATTTCTCGGTGCCATGCGCATGGGGGCGATCGCGCTGCCGATCAACAGCTACCTCAAGCCCGACGACTACGCCTACTACATCCGCGACAGTGCCTGCGTCGCGGTGATCGTCGATCATTCGCTGGCACCGGTCATCAAATCAATCCGCGCCGATCTGCCGGCACTCAGGCACGTCATCGCCACTGGCCAGCCGGTCGACGGTCTGCCGTTCCTCGACAACGAAATCGACTCCCTTTCCGCAAATTGCCCGGCGTATCCGACCGACCCGGATGATATGGCGTTCTGGCTCTACAGTTCCGGCTCGACCGGCAGCCCCAAGGGCGTCGTCCACACCGGCAATCACATCTACTGGGCCAGTGAATTGTTCGGCGCAGCCACCATGGGGATGACCGAAAACGACGTGATCCTGTCGCCACCAAAGATGTATTTCGCGTTCGGCCTCGGCGCGCAGGTCTATTTCCCGTTGCGCATGGGCGCACAGAACATCACCAACCCGAAACCGATCTCGCCCGACATCGTCTGGGAGCAGTGGCTGGCGCACGAACCCACCATCGTCATCGGTGTGCCGACCCTGTTCGCGGCGCTGCTACGCATCGCCGAGGACAGGATCGGTGCCGAACGGGTACGCACCGCTTGCCGGCGGCTGCGCTACTGCATCAGCGGCGGCGAGGTGCTGCCGGCGGCGTTGATGGAGCGCTGGCGCAAATTCGCCGACGTGCAGATTCTCGATGGCGTCGGCACCACCGAGATGACACACATGTTCATGCTCAACCGGCTCGATGCCGCCGTACCGGGGAGCTGCGGCCGGTTGGTCAACGGCTATCGTGCCGAATTGCTGGACGACGCCGGCCAGCGCGTGCCGACCGGCGAGATCGGCAACCTGCATGTCTACGGGCCGACGGCCGCCACGCAATACTGGAACAAGCCCGAGAAAACCGCCGAGGTCATGGGCAAGGGCGGCGTACTCACCGGCGACAAGATGTCGTGCGATGCTGACGGCAACTACTTCCTGGTCGGCCGCTCCGACGACATGCTGCGCGTCGGCGGCATCTGGGTCTCACCGGCCGAGGTAGAGTCCGCGATCGCGCGCCACGACAGCGTGCTGGAATGCGCGGTGATCGGCTTCCCCGACGAGGAAGGCATGGTCAAACCGAAAGCCTATGTGGTGCTGCGCAACGCCGGCGGCGATGCCGCTGCGATGGCGGAGGCGCTGCGGACCCATGTGCGCGCCACCCTCGCGCATTTCAAATGTCCACGCTGGTTCGTGTTCGTCGAGGAATTACCGAAGACCAGCACCGGCAAGATCCAGCGCTTCCGGCTGCGCCAGCTCACCGACTAGCGGAGCAGATCACACTACTGGCGGCTTGCCGCGCGGTTTCTCCGCTACACGGGCCACACGCTTTGCCGGAGTCTTTGTCACCACAGTTTTGCGCCGCGCGCCGGGCGCGACCAGCCCATAGGCGATAAGCTGGAAATAGGTATCGATCAGTTCGCTGATCGGCGTCGATTTCTTCGGATCGTACCAGCGTGCCAGCCAGTTGCACATGCCGAGAATGCCGAACGCCACCATCTTCGGGTCGCCACAGCGGGTGAACTCGCCTTTCTCCTGCCCTTCTTCGATCAGCGTCGTCCACATCGTCTCGTAGCTGCGCCAGATCTTGTCCATCTCGCGGCGCACGTCGCGCGCATCGTCGAGATAGACATCGCGCAACGCGACAGTCATTTCCAGGCACTTGCGGTCGAACCGTTCGAGATGGTTCTCCACCGCCTGATACAGCTTGTCGTGGAAACTGGCCTTCGAAGCCAAGACCTTGCGCAAACCCTCGACCAGCGACTCGCTCTGCGGCCGGATGATGTGCAGCAGGATCTCGGCGCGATTGCCGAAATAATAATAGATCGCCTCGCGCTTCACGCCGGTTTCCTTGGCGATGTCGTCGAGCGAGGTGTTGGCGAAGCCCTGCCGGTCAAAAATCTCCAGCGCATTCTGGAGAATGGCCTCACGCCGCAGGGTGGATTTCTTGACTTTGGTGGTCTGGTCGCGCGTCGTCATATCCGGTCCATCGCGCTTCGCCCGCGCAAACAGGCGCGGGCGAGCGGCGCAAGAACCCTAACCGATCGATCTCGCCCTGACCAGTTGGCAAGCGCTGTCGCGCTCAATTCGCCTTGACCAACGGGCAGCCGCCCTTGTCGAGCGGGCGGAATGCCTGCTCGGCCGGCAGCGTGCTGACAAGCTTGTAATAGTCCCATGGCTCTTTCGATTCCGCCGGTGCCTTGACCTCGAACAGATGCATCGGGTGCATCTTGCGACCATCGACACGGATCGTGCCCTGCCCAAACAGCGGATCGTCAGTCTTCATCTCCTTCATCTTGGCGACGACCTTGTCGCCCGCCGTGTCACCATTCAGCGCCTTCACCGCCTTGAGATAATGCAGCACCGCGGCATAGACGCCGGCCTGCATCTCGTTCGGCATGTTCTTCTTCGGATGCAGTTTCTGGAAGCGCAGCGACCAGGCACGCGCCTCCGGCGACTGGTTCCAGTAGAACGGGCTGACCGCGAGCAACCCCTGCGCTGCCGGCAGGCCGAGCGCATGAGCGTTGTTGATGATGAACACGAGGCCGGCGAGCTTCTGCCCGCTCTTGGTCAAACCGAACTCTGCCGCCTGCTTGATCGCATTGGTCGTGTCGCCGCCGGCATTGGCGAGCGCGACGATCTTCGCCTTGGAGCTTTGCGCTTGCAGCAGGAAGGAGGAGAAATCCGAAGTGTTGAGCGGATGCCGCACCGCGCCCGCTACCGTGCCGCCATTGGCCTTCACCAGACCGGACGCCGCGCGTTCAAGGTCGTGACCGAACGCATAGTCGCTGGTCAGGAAGAACCAGCTATCGCCGCCGGAATTGATCACCGAACGCACGAGACTGTAGGCCAGCGCGTAATTGTCGAAGGTCCAGTGCACATTGTTCGGCGTGCATTTCGCGCCGGTCAGGTCGGTCGAGACACCACCGGAGATCAGGAACGTCTTGTTGGCGGCGCGGACGATCTCGCTCACCGCCAACGCGATGCCGGAATTCGGCACATCGGCGATGGCGTCGACGCCATCCACGTCCAGCCATTTGCGGGCCATGGTGGTGCCGACGTCGACCTTGTTGAGATGATCGCCACCGATGATCTCGACCGGCCGGCCGTTGATCGGCCCGAAGTCCTCCGCCGCCATCCGCGCGGCGACGACCGAGCCGACACCCTGGAAATCGGCATAGACGCCGGAGGCGTCATTGAGCACGCCGATCTTGATCGGCTTGTCGGCGGCGATGGCGCTGGTTGCACCACCGATGGCGACCGCGATAGCGGCCGCGCGCAGGATTCCGGACAGCATGGCAGACTCCCCCTTTTTGACGATGATGGCTTTGAAAACGGATCAGGCCGAGGCGGCGACCGGCGGCGCGGCCTCGGCCGCGACCACCAGCACATCCGACGATGGCGTCGTGTCATAGAGCCGTTCGACCAACACGGCGCGACGCTCCAGCACCGCGCGCTGGTTGATGTAGCCCTTGTCGGTGATCTCGTTGCCGTCGATCGACGGCGGCTCGGTCATCAGCAGCACACGGGCGATGCGGCGGCTGCTGCCGGCATTGGCGCGGTTGAACGCGGACAACGCCTCGCCGAGCTTCGCATGCAACGCCGGGTGCGCGACCAGTTCCTGCGGCGACAGCGTCCCGCCGCACACACTCTGGCATCCGGCGACATTGGGAAACACCAGCAGGCCGACCTCGCTGCGGTTATGACCCGTCACCACCGCGTCCTGGATCATCGGCGCAGCGGCGCTGATCGCCGACACCCGCAGATCGCCAACCGCGACCCAAGTGCCGCTTGACAGCTTGAAGTTCTCAGACACGCGGCCGTCAAACCGCAGACCGCGCGTCAACCGTGCCGGATCGACGAAGGTGACAGCATCGCCGAGCTTGAAATAGCCCTCATCGTCGAACGCATCCTGCGTGAGATCGGGCCGGCCGTAATAGCCGGGCGTGACGTTTTCGCCCTTCACCCGCATCTCCAGCTTGCCGCCGTCCGGCACCAGCTTGATGCTGGTGCCCGGCACCGGCAGGCCGACGCCGCCGATATCCTGCGCATGCCAGTGACAGAAGCTCGCCACCGGCGCCGTCTCGGTCGAGCCGAGCGACGACAGGATCGGCAGCCGCGCGCCGCGATGTTTGACCGCGAGCGCGTCGAGCCGCGTCCACAGATGCGGCGGCAATGCTGCGCCGGCATAGAAAATCACGTCGAGATCGCCGAATACATGGCGAGCGAAGTCGTCGTCCGCCTCCAGCGCCGGGATCACCATGTCGAAGCCGCGCGGCACGTTGAACAGCAGCGTCGGCTTGACCGCGCGCAGATTGGCGAGCGTGATATCGAGCTTGCCCGGCGCCGGCTTGCCGGCGTCGATATACATGGTGCCGCCGTTGCGCAGGATCTGGTTGAGATTGAAGTTGGTGCCAAAGGTGTGGTTCCACGGCAGCCAGTCGACGATCACCGGCGGCCGCTCGGTGAGGAACGGCCACGCCTGATCGATCCCGGCCCCATTCGCGCCCATCATCCGCTGGGTGTTGATGACGCCCTTCGGCATGCCGGTCGATCCCGAGGTCAGCAGGATTTTCGCGATGCTATCCGGACCGACGGTGCGATAGTGCTGCGCGACGCGATCGTCCGGCGTGCTCCCCAACAGATCGGCGAAGGTCAACGCATCGGGGAAATCGGCATCAGCCGCATCCGCCAGCAGCGTCACGCCATCGCGCGGCATTGCCGCCAGCGCCCGCGCGAATGGCTTTAGCGCGGACACATAGATCAGGCTCGGCTGGAATGCTTCGGCAATGTATTTCAGCTTTGCGAAGTTTTCCGACATCAGCGAATAGGCGGGCGAGATCGGCATGAATGGAATCCCGACCTGCATCGCGCCGAACTTCAACAGCGCCATGTTGATGGAATTGTCGGACAGCGCGGCGACCGGGCGCTCGGCGCTGTGGCCGCGCTCCAGCAGCGCCTGCGACACGCGGTCGACCAGCATCACCGCTTCGGCATAACGGAGGCGGCGCCAGTCTCCGGCCTGATCGCGCTCGGCGAGGAAGGTGCGATCCGGCGCTTCCTCCGCCCAGCGGCGCAAGTGATCACTCAGTTGTGCCGGATAAGCGGCGAGCGGCGCGGCGTTGCCGATGACGATCTCGCCATTGGCGCGCCGCTCGATGGTCGGCGTCGGCTCGGCAAGACGGATCGGCGCAACGGACGGGTCCAACGGCATGGGTCGCCTCCCGGAACGGCGCGCCATCATCGCTGTCGATATCCGGCAGCATTCGTGGCGCATTTTTATTGTCGTTCCAGTCTCCAAACAGCAGCGTCTGGAGTCAAGATATTTTTACGATATCGTAAAAAATTGAGGAGCAAGCGGATGCCGCGTCAGGAACTGCTGCGGCGCATCAGGCAACGCGGCGGAAGCCGCATCAGAAATCACGTCTTCGCCTGCACGAACCGGTCGGTACGGATATCCGCGTCCAGCACGCCGGCGTCCTGCAAGCGTGTCACCGCCGCGTCGATCATCGGCGGCGGCCCGCAGATATAAGCTTCCAGGCCGAACACATCGCCGAGATGATCAGCCATCACATCGGCGACCAAACCGCGCGATCCGGACCAGCCGGACTGCTCCGACTCGTCGGATAACACCGGCGTGAAGGTGAAATTGGCGTGCTGTTTCGCCCAGCCTTGCAACACGTCGAGACAGTAGAGTTCGTCCCGCGTGCGGGCACCATAGAGGAGATGGATTGGCCGCTTGTCGCGCGCGGCAAACGCCCTGTCGAGCAGCGACATCATCGGCGCCAGCCCGGTCCCGCCGGCGACGCAGACCGCCGGCCGCCAGTCATTGCCGGAAAAACCGAAATGGCCGAACGGGCCGAGCAATTCCAGCATGCCGCCCGGCGACAGGCTCTGGACGAAATCGCCGATCTTGCCGCCGGGATAGACCCGCACATGAAAGGTAATCGTGTCAGTACCCGGCCGGTTCGCCGCCGAATAGGTACGGTTCGGTGCGACGCCCGGCACCACCCACTCGAAACATTGCCCGGCATGAAATTCCACCGGCCACGGCGTCTCGACGGTGACGCCGAAGATCGTCGGCGTCAGCCGTTCGACGTTCTGTACCAGCGTGTTGAATGTCGCCGGCCGGATCGAACTGGTTTCACTCTCCAGCAGTGGCAGATCCAGCACGATGTCGCTGCGCGGAAAACACATGCAGGTGAGGATATGGCCCTGCGCGCGATGCGTGTCCGTGAAAATCGCCGGATCGGCGCCGGGCAATTCCTGCACCTCGCCATGGACGAGCTTGGCGATGCACTCGCCGCACTCGCCGGAGCGGCAGTTGTACGGCACCGGCAAGCCGATCTGGATGCAGGCATCGAGCAACGTCTGGTCGGCGCGACAGGTGAGTTCGCTGCCGGACGGCTGAAGCCTCACCTTGCAACCGGGTGCCGCCATGAGAAGCGAGCCTTCCGTCAGCCGGCGTAGATCGCGCGATCCGAAAGGTCGCCGCCGATCGACGCGATGAAGTCGTTGCAGCTCTCCGGCAGCGGCACGCCCCAGTCCTTGGTGATGAAGGCGCGCACCTGCTGGTAATAAGTGTCGCGCATGCCTTCATTGGTGTCGGACTTAAAGCCCCAATGGCGATAGCGCTCGTTGCTGCGCGACTTCTCGCCGCCAAACGAAGCGAGGCCGACCGGCAGCCATTTCATCACCGCCTGCGCTACCTCGGCCTTGCCATCCGGCGTCCGCAACAGGGCCTTCACGCCATCCATGCCGAGGCCGACATGGCCGTATTCCTCGTTCAGCGTGTCCTGACAGGCCTGCCGGAACGGCTCGTAGGGCGACTTGATGAAGTGGCGGAACTGGTGCGCGGCCGCGCGATCGACCAGCGCGAGGAACACCATCTGATCTGCCCAGCTATCGATCGGCACGTCGAAAGTCGAGAGATGTGCCTTGTCCTTCACCACCTCTTCCCAGTCGAGGTTGAGATCTTCCAACAGTTTGCGGAAGCGCAGATGATGGCCGTATTCCTCCATCACCGTCTTTGCCATCCGCATCTTCAAGTCAGCGGTCGGAGCTTTCAGAATGCTGCGCTCGAACGAATCCGCGCCGAACTCCTCGCTCACCACATGGATGGCGATGATATTGAGCTGCAGCTTCTTGAACTCTTCGTCCTGATCGAAGAATGCAGTCGGGGTGACATTGCCGAGGCCGGTCTGGTTGGGGTTGAGCTGGATCATGGCGTGCTCCGGGCTGGATTACTGATAGAAACTGCGCGGCTTCTCGGAGAGATCCGCGACGACATTCTTGACCTGGGTGAAGGCGTACATGGTCTCGAACGCGTCCTCGCGTCCGTAGCCGCTCGCCTTGGTGCCGCCGAACGCGGCGCCCGACGGAAACAGGTTGTAGCAGTTGATCCAGACGCGACCGGCCTGGATATCGCGCGCGGTGCGATGCGCACGGCCGAGGTTTTCGGTCCAGATGCCGGCGGCGAGACCGTAGTCGAGCAGGTTCGCGGTCTGCATCATCGCGTATTCGTCGGACCAGGTCTGGAACGTCAGCACCGGACCGAAGATTTCCTGGCTCGCGACCACCATGTCCGGCTCGGCATCGGCGAAAACCGTCGGCTGCATGAACAGGGCCTTCGGATAGTCCTTCACCGCAAGCCGGCCGCCGCCGGCGATCAGCTTCGCGCCCTCGCCCTTGCCGATCTCGATATAGCGCAACACCTCGTTGAGATGATCCTCGTACACCATGGTGCCCATGGTGGTGGCTTTGTCGAACGGATCGCCGATCCTGAGCTGCGGAATGAGATCGACGACTTTCTGTTGCAATTTCTTGGCGACCGAATGATGCACCAGCACGCGCGAGCCGGCAGTGCAGACCTGTCCCTGGTTCATGAAGGCGCCGAGCATGATGCCCTGCGCCGCGCGGTCGAGATCGGCGTCGTCGAACACGATCTGCGCGTTCTTGCCGCCGAGTTCGAGGGTAAGCTGCTTGGTCGACGGCGCGGCAGCAGCCATCACCCTTTTTCCGGTCTCGACCGAGCCGGTAACGGAAATCTTGCGGATGTCCGGATGCGAGACGATGGCCGCGCCCGCGGTCTCGCCGTAACCGGTTAGTACATTGACGATGCCGGGCGGCAGGCACTCGGCGATCAGCTTGCACATTTCCAGTGTGGTGAGCGGCGTCGGCTCGGCCGGTTTGTAGATCACGGCGTTGCCGGTGGCGATCGCCGGCGCGATCTTGCCGAGGAACATGTTGAGGGGAAAATTCCACGCGCCGATGATGCCGATCACCCCGAGTGGCTCGCGGATGTCGTAGCTCATGATGTCGCCGCCGGGCGAAAACGTGCTTGCCTCCAGCGCACGGCAGACACCGGCATAATAGCGCAGCCGGTCGGCGGCGGTCATGACGTTGGCGTAGCTCTCGCGCCACGGCTTGCCGGTGTCGCTGGTTTCAAGCCAGGCGAAACGATCCGCATCCTTCACCAGCCGGTCAGCGAGCTTCAACATTGCCGCCGAGCGCTTGCGCGAACCTGCACGCGACCAGGCTGGCCACGCCGCCTTGGCAACGATCACTGCCTCGACCACGTCGCGCTCGCTGGCATCCGGCACCGTGCACAGCACCTCACCGGTAATCGGGCTGATGCAATCCATCGTCCGGTTCGAGGACGAGGCGCGCCATTCGTTACCGACGAACAGGTCGTAATGCTTCTGGATCGGATAGGACATGATGGCAGACCTCACACCGTCAACAGATGAACCGTGGCGAACGCGGAATCGCGACCGAGCAATCCGCCCGCCATCTGCGCGAGCCCGACCTTGGCGCCGGCGACTTGCGCCGCGCCGGCGCGGCCCGCGAGTTGCTCATGGATTTCGAGGATTTGCGCGACGCCGGTCGCGCCGACCGGGTGGCCGCGGCTGGTGAGCCCGCCGCTGACATTCACCGGGATGCGCCCGCCGAGACTGGTCGCGCCCTCCTCCACCAGCGCAATGGCGCCGCCGCGCGGACACAGCATCAGGTCCTCGATGTCGAACAGTTCCTGCGGCGCGCTCGGATCGTGCACTTCCGCGACCGACACATCGGACGGCGCGATGCCGGCCGCTTCGTACGCCGCTTGCGCCGCGCGATGCGTGGCATTCCCCTCGGCATCACCCTCCGGCACACCGGAGACAACACTCGACGCGGCGACGACACTTCCAGTTAAGCCGCGACGACGGGCAAAGTCTTCGCTCACGAGAACGACGCAGGCCGCGCCGTCGACCATGCCGCCGCACATGGCGCGGGTAAGCGGCGCGATCACCACTTTGTCCGCCAGCACGCCCTCGACGGTGAGCGGCGCGCGCTCGGCGGCGCGTTCATTGAGCCCGGCATGGGCGCGGTTCTTGACCGCGACCCTGGCGAAATGCATCGGCGTCGCGCCGTAGCGCGCCATGTATGCGTTGGCGCGCTCCGCATTGACGTCCATGAACACCGAGCGCCCGTCGCTCTGCGGCGGATGGTCGGTGGCCGACGCCAGCGCCGCGAACGAGCGCGCCTTGTCGGAATGGGTCAGCTTCTCCGCGCCGAGCACCAAAACGCAGTCATATTGTCCATAGGCGATGGTGCTCCAGGCGAGATGCACCGCGTCGGAGCCGCTGGAGCAGGCATTCTTCACGGTGCGCATCGGGATGCGGGCGAGACCCGTGGGCGCCAGCAGCACCTGCGCCAGAATCGACTCCTGCCCGGCGAGCGCGCCACCGAACGCATTGCCGACGAACGCCGCCTCGATATCACTCGCCGCAAGCCCAACCGCCGCGAGCGCATCGCGCACCACCGGCGTAGCGATCGCCGTCAGCGGCTGGTCGACGAAGCGACCGAACCGGCCGATCGCGCCGCCCGCGACAAGCACCCGCTGCGCCGGACGGCCCATTACCCGACCTCCAGCTCGGCGATGCCCCGCGCGGTCTCGGTGCCATCACTCTTGCGTGCACTGAGCGCACAGGCGAGCCGCGGCGTGGTTACTGTCACCTCGGCGCGCAAGGTCAGACTGTCCTCGGGATAAACCGGGGCGGTAAATGTCACATCGAGCACGCGCAGCGCGGCGGCGCCGGCTACATCGGACAACAGCCGCGCGAACTGCGCCGTGGTCATCGGCCCCTGCTGCAACACGGTCTTGAAGCCAGCTCTGGCGGCAAACGCGTCATCCACATGGATCGGATTGGGATCTTCCGTCGCCTGCGAGAACTGCGCGACACGCGCGCGCCCCGTCGGCGGCAGCGTCGTCTCGAACAGCACATCACCGGTCGCATAGGCGCGCTTGCTCATGGTCACACCGCTGCCGATCAGGATTGCTTGACGAGGCGCGTCACCTCGCGCACCGCCAGCCGGTCGGTTCCGGCGAAACGATAATCGAACGTCACATCGGCGAACCAGACCGTGCCGCGCTTGCCGGTCTTCTCCACCATCTTGTCGACGGTCACGGTGACGTCGAAGGCATCGTCGAAGGTCACCGGTGCGAACCATTCATAGCGCTGGCCGCCATGCAGCGCTTTCTCGCGCGGGATATCCAGGTCCGCGAACAGGTTCACGCCCAGCGTCTCGCCGCGCAGAAACACCAGATAGGTCGGCGGCGGCACCGCCGGCTCCGTATCGACGCCCAGCGCTGCCATGAATTCACGGGCCCGCGCGCGATCCGGCGTTAGCCGGTACGGCGGATAGACATGGCCCTGCATCGACATCTTCATCGGCAACGATCCGGGTTTGACGGCCGTCAGCGACGACCGCGCCCGCAAGTATAGGCGCGGCAAAAGCCGGGTCAACAATTTTTTACAGATATGTAAAAATAATCGGCCGAGGCTGAGACGATGCTGGCCGCGTCACGATCGGCCCGCATTCCGGCGGCACACGCTATTCGCATCGCCGGCGCCACACGGATGCCCCACGCCACATGCGCACGCTCGAATGTCCGCTCTCAAGGGCTCGAAGCGCGGGTTTCCGCCGCCTCGCCCTTGTCGGCAAGTTCAGAATGAATTTTGAGAACGCAACGCCGATCATCGCTTCCGGTTGACGCAAGCATCACCCGGCGGGTCAGCATTCGGTGCGCCCGGCCAGTTCAACAACGATCTGCCGCCACGTTACCGTGACGGCAGATCTTGTCCTGAAAATTTTCAGATCATCGCCGTTCTGAATCCCAAGAGGCTCCCGTCCTCTTGAATCGATCTCTTCTCGATCGCTTGATGGCGATCCGCGAGAATGCGCCGAGCCAGCAACTCTACATTTTCAGCGTCAGGAATTTGATGTTGAGGTACGCTTCCAGCGCCTCGGACCCACCCTCGCTGCCATAGCCGGAATCCTTGATACCCCCGAACGGGACTTCCGGAAGCGCCAATCCGTGATGATTGATCGACAACATGCCGGTTTCGATTCCCGCCGATAACCGGTTGATCCGGTCGAGCGAGCGGGTATAGGCATAAGCCGCCAGCCCGTAGGGAAGCCGGTTTGCTTCGCTCACCGCTTCGTCCTCGTCGGAGAAACGATTGATCGCGACGAGCGGCCCGAACGGTTCCTCGTTCATGATCTTGGCCGAGGTTGGAACATTGGCGAGAACCGTCGGCGCGTAGAAGAAGCCCTGGTTGCCGATCCGCCGGCCGCCGGTCATCACCTCCGCGCCATTTTCCTTCGCGTTCTCGACGAACTCCTCCATCGCAGAAATACGCCGCGCGGCGACCAGCGGACCCATTTTCGTGTCCGGCTCCATCCCGTTGCCGACCTTGACGTCGCCGATCGCCTTCGAGAACCGGCCGGCGAATTCATCAAAAACGGAGTCCTGCACCAGCAACCGCGTGGGCGACACGCAAACCTGGCCAGCGCAGCGGATCTTGTTGGACATCAGAATCGACACCGCGCTGTCGATATCAGCATCATTGAAGATGATCGCCGGCGCATGCCCGCCCAGTTCCATGGTGGCGCGCTTCATGTGCAATCCCGCCAGCGCCGCGAGCTTCTTGCCGACCGGCGTGGAGCCGGTGAACGAAATCTTCCGGATCACCGGCGACGGGATCAGGTATTCCGAGATATCCGACGGCACGCCCAGCACGTAGCTCAGCACGTCTCCCGGAACACCGGCGTCCAGGAATACGCGCACCAGTTCGCCGCAGGAGGCCGGCGTATCTTCCGGCCCCTTGAGAATGACGGAGCAACCCGTGCAGAGCGCGGCGGCCAGCTTCCGCACCGCCTGATTGATCGGAAAATTCCACGGCGTAAAACACGCGACCGGGCCGACCGGCTCCCGTGCCGAGATTTGCACGATCGTATCCGAGCGCGACGGAATGGTACGCCCATAAACACGCCGCCCCTCCTCCGCGAACCAGTCGATCACATCGGCACCGATCATGATCTCGGCGCGCGATTCACCCAGGATCTTTCCTTGTTCGAGGGTCATGATCGGCGCGATCGTGTCGGCGCGCTCGCGCAGGAGATTGGCCGCCTTGCGCAGGATCTTGGAGCGATCGACCACCGAAACGGCGCGCCAGACCTTGAAGCCGCGCTCGGCGGCGGCGAGCGCCTCATCCAGATCCTGTCGAGTTGCCACCGGATGCCGGCCGATTTCCGCGCCCGTCGCGGGGTTGAGGATGGGCATGCTTTCGCTGGTCGTGCGCCAGTTGCCGGCAATGTGAAGGCGAACCTCCGGATACATCATTATCTTCCCCGCATGTGAATGACATCAGACATAGCAACGACAGATCGGCCCGGCAGCGCGAGCTGTTCTGTTTCCGAGTAGAGCATCCGCCACGCGATCAGTCATCCCGCTTTCCTCGAGCAGACGACGCGCGCTTGCTTCGGTTCGGCGTGTAATCGCCCGCAACCTCCGGCACCGCGTGGGCCGGCTCGGTGCTGCCGGGCGGATAGAGCGGCAGCCGCAGCGCATAGCGCATCCTGTCGGCGCGATGCACGCTGGTCCCGATGGCGACGATCGCGCCCGCGGCATCGGTGTACTGCATCGCGCGCGACAGTACCGACGAGCCAGGCATGACCGCCAGCAGCACCGCCTCGTCCGGCGAGGCCGGGCGCGCCTCGACCTCCCAATCGGCATGGGCGAGCGGTCCGGCGCGCCATAGCGCATTGATGATCGAGCCGGACGCATCCGCCTCGACGAATTGCGCCGCATCAGCGATCCGTTCCGGAATCCAGCGATCGTCGAGCGCTACCGGTCCGCCGGACACGAGCCGGGCGCGGCGAATATACAGCACGCCTGCACCCCGCTTGAGTTGCAGCCGTGCCGCCACTTCCGTGCTCGCCGGCCTGCGATCGAAGTGCAGCACCCGTGTCTCGACGTCGAGACCCATCGCGCGCCAGTTGCGGTCGACGTTCAGCGTCGGGCTCAACGCCTCGACCAGCCGCAGGCCGGTGACATAGCTGCCGCGCCCGCGTTCGCGCCGCAACAGCTTGCGTTTCACCAGACCGTCGAGCGCGCGGCGCGCGGTCATCCGGCTGACGCCGAACCGCGCCGCCAGCGCGAGTTCCGAATGGAACGGCTGTTCCGGATGCGACCAGGCAATCGCCTCCGCCGCCAGCATCGCTTCGAGCTGGAGATAAGGCGGCGTATGGGAGGTGCGGTCGAGCATCGGGCTACTTGTATAATACCTTAGACAAGGGCAGGATAGAGCCACCTTGCCCTATCCGGCCGCAAAAAAGGGAGTGCGCAGATGGACGCCTCGATGTTGGAAGAGACCATCCAGAACCCCAATCCGTATCCCGTCGTCGCCGAGCTGCAATATGACGACATCTGGCAGCTCTGTCTGCAGGCGCGCACCCTCGCCTGGGATCCGATGAAGGACATCGACTGGGATTCGCTCAAGCGCCACGCCGAAACATTGCCCGACGAGGTGCGCCAGGCCGGCGCCGAATGGTGGAGCCTGCGCGCCTGGATGGAGCATGGCGCAACCCCCTATGGCGCGGAACGCTACCGCGAGGCGGTGTTCGAGCATCTGCCGTTCGAGGTGAAGCAGCACGTTGTCAATTTCATCGCCGAGGAATTGCGGCATCACGAGGCGAGCTTCCGCGTCGCGGCAGCGCTCGGCGAATATCAACCAACGCCGAAGAGCGACTATTTTCAGATGATCATCCCCAAATTCCACGATGAGGCGGATGAAAAGGCGATGCCGTTCTATGCCGGCATGGCGGTCAACACGCTGTTCGAGCAGCTCTCCGGCGAGTTGCTGACCGCGCGCTACAAGAATGCGCAGCACCCGGCGATCAAGGATGCCTGCCGGCTGATCCTGCGCGACGAGGCGCGGCATATCCAGTTCGGCCGCATCCTGATGCGGCGCTTCTTTGAAACGCTGACAGCGGATCAGAAAGCCATGCTCGGCGCGAAATTCTCCAAGAAGCTGCGCGGCAGCCTGCTCACCGGTGTCTACGCCGTGGTCAATCTGCCGGAAGACGAACGCAAGCGCAGTGCCCGCGCCCGCCAGCTCGCCGCCGAATACGGACTCGGCGCGACATTCCCCGACGAGGAAGTCGCGGTGATCGCCCGCGCGCTCGCCGACATCCGTGCCGACGTCGCGCCCTATGAGGTGCCGATCCCGCTGGTGCCGGAGATCGAAGGCGACAAAGCCGCGCATCGGACGGCGGCGGAGTAACAGCATGACCAACACACCCGTCAATCCGCCCGGCACGCCGGCCAGCCTCGCCTACAGCCAGGGTGTTCTGTCCGAGGGCAGCAAGGTCCTGCATATTTCCGGCCAGGTCGGTGTCGGGCCGGACGGCAAAGCCGGCAACGGCATCGCCGAGCAATGCCGCTTCGCCTGGGCCAATCTGGCGGCCGCGCTGAAGGCGGGCGGGATGGAGATCGGCGACCTCGTCAAGATCACCAGCTTCCTGACGAAAGCCGGCGACATCGCTGCCTATCGCGAGACACGCGGCGCCGCGCTCGGATCGCACAAACCGGCCAGCACGCTGATCGTCGTCAGCGCGCTCGCCGATCCGGGCTGGCTCGTCGAGATCGAAGGCGTCGCAATCCGCTGATGCCTAGCCGTGCGGTGCGCGCATGCGCTCGAGCATATCGCGCACGTCCTCAACGACTACCGCACGCGGATTGCAGCGAAGCTGGCCGCTACGCATCGCGCCAGCGGCGACGGCATCGAGCGCATCGGGTTTCACCCATTCGTCCAGGCTACGGTCGAGGCCGAGTTGCGCGCGCAATCGGAACATGGCGGAAGACGCCGTGCCGCCACCGAACATCGCCCCGACTTCCTTCGCCTTGTCGGTCGCCGTTTCATTGAAAGCGGACACATGCGGCAAGGCGAGCGCGTTGGCGACGCCGTGCGGGACGTGATGCAGCGCGCCGAGCGATCCTGCGATCGCATGCGCAAGGCCGAGATTGGCGGAGTTGAATGCCATCGCCGCCAGCATCGAGCCGATCAGGCAATCCTCGCGCGCTTGCAGATCGTCCGGCTTGCTGTAGGCGCGCGGCAAACCTGACGCCAGCAGGCGCATCGCCTCACGCGACAGCATATCGGTGACGGGATTGGCGAATTTCGACCAGAACGCCTCGACCGCATGGGTCACCGCGTCGAGGCCGGAGGCCGCCGTCACACCGGCGGGCGCGGTGACACCGAGCACCGGATCGAGCAGCGCGACATGCGGAGTCATGTCCTGATTGCGGAAGATCATCTTGTAGTTCGTGCCCGGAACCGAGACCACCGCGCTTTCGCTTACCTCGCTGCCGGTGCCGGCCGTGGTCGGTATCGCGACGAACAAGCTCGGATGCGGGACCATGGGCGCGCCCGCCGGGCCGGAAATCTTTTCCGCCGGACCGGGATTGCTCAGCAACATGCGCGCGACCTTGGCCGTATCCATGGCGCTGCCGCCCCCGACAACGACGATCAGATCGGGATCGGCCTTGGCGAGCGCGGCCCGCACGCTCTCCACCGCGTCGAGATCGGGTTCACCGGCCGGGACCGCGATCATCGCCGGCGTATTGCCGCAGGCTTCCCTGAGTTCCGCCGCGATCGACTTCGCCGCCTCGGACCCGGCGAACCAGGGATCAAGCACCATCGCAGGCCGCTGGCAGCCGCGCTTGCGGGCATGCTCCGCCGCTCGCGACGCACAACCTGAACCCGCCGCGACTTCCCGCGCCGAATGGAGAAACAGCCAGGGCATCGCCATCAGAATGTTCCCTTTTGCACATCGTGCTTCAATTCGAGGATCACCGGAAGCGGCCGGCAATCATCGAGCATCGATAGGAATGCCTTGCGGTCCGCGGCGTTGGTGCGGACCGTCTCGCGCGTCAGATGCGGCATGCCCTGATGATTGAGCGCGTCGATGACGATGTCGATCACCTGCTCGCGCATCTCGTCGCCATGGACTTCCGTGATCCTGCTCATCGTTGCTCCTTCAGATTCGGTGTCAGAACCCCGCCGATGTCGATCGCATCGCGCCGCAGCGGAATATGGATTGAATAGCGCATCAGATCGGCGCGGTGCACCGATCGGCCCGCGAGCACGATCCGGCCAGCGGCATTGGCGTAGCGCAACGTGCGCACCACCACCGGCGCGCCGGCGCTCACGCCGAGGTGACGGATTTCGTCAGGCCCGGCCAGCGCCGCCTCGATTTCGAGGTTGCCGTCGGTCAATGGTTGCTGTTCCCACAATTGGTGCAGGAGCGAACCCTCCGCATGCGCCGGCGTCCAGTCGGCCACGACGTCGGCTGGCAGACAACGGTCGTCGATCGCGACACTAACTCCAGCCGCGCTGCGCAGACGGCGGACCGAAAGCACGTCCACGCCCGGCTCGATGCGCAGCATGTCGGCCTCCCAGGCGCCAGCCGGGATCCGTTCGAATTTCAGCACGGAAATCTGCATCGGCAAGCCGGCATCCTGCCACTGGCTGCGGATATTCATGCCGGGGCTGAGTTTCTCCTCGAGCCTGCGCGGCAGAACCCAGGTGCCGCTGCCGCGCGCACGGCGCAACAAGCCCTCGTGCACCAGGCCATCGACGGCCTGCCGCACCGTCGTCCGGCTAATTCCGAAGCGCGAGGCAATCTCGGCATCCGTGAGAAAACGCGCATTGACGTCCCAGCCGGCAACCAGCGCCAGCAGGCGTTGCCGCAACTGGAAGAACAGCGGCATCGGACTGTCGCGATCCAGCAGGTCAGTTACGGCGCGGCGGGGCATGAGCGGAGCCCTACAACGCCAGCGCCAGCGCGTTGCGCCGGTCGTCGGCGGTGGCACTGCTCACGCCATCCCGGACCGAGGCAAGCGACACCGACCCCATCAGCCAGTCGCGCGCCGGCCGCAACGCCAGCTGATGGCCGCGCGCCGCGAGATCGCCGAGGATCGCCGCCGGCATGTCGGCTTCCACCTCGATCGTCTTGCCGCCGACGAATCCCCAGCGCGGCGCGAGCACCGCATCGAGCGAATCGTCCGGCCGCGCCATTAAAGAAGCAATCACCTGCAACGTCGTCTGCGTTTGCGCCTGCGCCGCGGGCGTGCCGAGTGCAAGGCGCAATCCGCCGGGCGCTTGCGCGACAATGCCGACCAGCGTGTGACGCGGCCGCTGTCGCGGCGCCGGCGCATTCGCGCCGTCGGTGAACGATCCGCCACGATCGTTCACGATCAATCCGGTCTCCCGACACAACGCCCGTGCGCCGAACGGACGATAGAGCGAGTGGATCAACGTACACACACGGCCAGAACGGTCGACCGCGGCGACCTGCGTCGTCTCGCCGTAGTTGCGCGCCATCGGTGGGCCTTCGCTCGCGGCCGGGCCCAACGTCGCCCGGCCCGCCCGTGCGCGCGCGGGATCGAGCAAGCGCGCGATCACCGCATCCGCATCACCGGCATGGCCGAAATCAGCGAGGTCGGCATAAACGGCTTTGTAAGCCTCGATCATCGCATGCGTCTTCGCCGCCGCATTGATGCCGTTCGCCGGTTCGAGCAGCCAATCCGGGCCGGCGCGCAGCAGCGCGCCGAGCGTCGCCACCGACTGACTCATCTTGGCGTGCCCGAAGAAGCGCCAACCCGCGACATCCATTCGCAACGGCTGTTCGATCGTCGCACGATAGGCGTCGAGATCGGCCGCCGTCAGCAAGGCGCCGGCGGCGCGCCAGGCCGGCAACGCCTCGCGCACCAGATCGTTCGGGTCTTCGCCAGCCGCGAGTCGCTTCAATGTCTTGGCCATGGCGGGCCAGCGCAGCGGCTTTCCTTCGGCCCAATGCCAGCTTGCCAGCAAATCGTCGCGAAATGCGCCGCCCGGCAAGGTCGCGAGTTTCCGCATCATCAGCGGATGCGCGAGGAACCCGTGCTCGGCAACCGCGATCGCCGGCGCCAGCAGATGCGCGAGCGGCAATTTCAGATGAGGCTTGAGCGCGGTCAGCGCCGTCGGCGCACCGGGTACGAGCGCCAGCGCCGCGCGGTTGTCACCGGCACCCGGATACTGCGCCGGCGACGGCCCCGCACCAGTCACCGAGGCGGCGCCGTCACCATCGCACCAGAGCGCGAACAAATCGCCGCCGAGGCCGCACATATCCGGCATCAGCACCCAGGTCATGAACGCGGCGGCGAGGCAGGCATCGAGCGCGCCGCCGCCATCCTCGATCATCCGCAATCCGGCGCTGGCGGCGAGCGGATGACCCGCGGCAACCGCACCACGCGGTCCGGAGGCTTGTCTGCCGGCTGCGACTCGAGATGTTTGACGGGTCGCGTTTTCTTCACGCGAACCGGTATCCACTTCGCTCGAAAACGCTCTAGCCACCGAGAAACGCCTTTCTGACATCGGCGCTGCGCGCCAGTTCACCCGCCGGCCCCGCGCCCACCACCTTGCCGGTTTGCAACACATAGGCGTGGTCGCAGACGGCAAGCGCCTTGGCGGCATTCTGTTCGGCCAGCAGGATTGCGGTGCCGGTCTGCTTGATCGCCGGGATACGGCCGATCACCTCGTCGGTGAGCACCGGCGACAGACCGAGCGAAGGCTCATCGAGCAGCAGCAGTCGCGGCCGGCCCATCAGACTGCGGCCGATGGCCAGCATCTGTTGCTGACCGCCACTGAGTTGCCAGGCCAGATGATCGGCCTTCTGCCGCAGCGCCGGAAACAGGGAGAACATCTCCTCGACCCGACGCTCGCGCTCGGCGCGGCCCTCCCAACAGGCCACCATCAGGTTCTCGCGCACCTGCAAGCCGGGGAATGTGCGCCGCCCCTCCGGGCAATAGCCGACACCGAGACGCGCGCGACGCTGCGGCGGCAATCCGGCAATCGACCGGCCGTCGAACCGCACATCGCCAGTCCGTGCGCGCATCAGACCGATGACGGTCTTGAGTAGCGTGCTCTTGCCCGCGCCGTTCGCGCCGAGCAGCGCGACCGCTTGCCCCGGCGCAACCTGCAGCGACACATCGCGCAGCGCCGTCACGCCGCCATAACGCACCTCGATCTGCTCGATGTCGAGGACCGGGTTCATGCCGGCACCAATTCCGAGGCTGTGCCAAGATAGGCTTCCAGCACCCGCGCGTCGGACTTCACGTGCTGCGGCGTTCCCTCGGCGATCAGACGGCCGGCATCGAGGCACGCCATGCGATCGACGAGCGGTGCGAGGAAACTCATATTGTGCTCGATCACCAGCAGGGCCGTCCCCTGCTTGAGCAGCGCCCGCAAACGCTGCGCGAGATCGGACTGCTCCGTCTCGTTGAGACCCGCCGCCGGTTCGTCGAGCAGCATCAGCGTCGGCTGCACCGCAAGCGCCCGGGCGATCTCGACGCGCCGCCGCACGCCGTAAGGCAGGCTGCCGGCAGGCCGCATCATGGCATCGGCCGCGCCCATCTGCTCGAGCAGGAACGCCGCCTCCTCACGCGCCCGCGTCTGGACCGGATCGCGCAGACCGACACGCAACGCGGCACCCAAGCCGATGCGGTTGACGTCGCGCGCGATCGAGACATTGTCGAGCGCGGTCATATCCTCGACCAGCGCGACCGTCTGGAATGTGCGGGCGACGCCGGCGCGAGCAATCCGATAAGAAGAACGGCCGGTGATGTCCTCGCCGCACAAAGCGATACGGCCGCTGTCCGGCACGTAGAACCCGGACACGAGATTGACCAGCGTGGTCTTGCCGGACCCGTTGGGACCGATCAGGCCGAGCGCCTCACCGGCCATGACCCGCAAGCTCACATCATCGACCGCGCGAACACCGCCGAAGCTGCAGCACAGCCGCGACACGTCGAGCACCGGCGCAGCCGCCGCCTCCGGTGTCTTCACTGCTACTCCGCGCACGGCCGATGGTTCAAGCGGTCGCGGTGATGGAGCCGGCGGCGGCGACGCCGGGAGAAGCCGCCCGGCCAGCAATTCGAGCGTGCCGAGCAGACCCGCCGGCGCAATCACCACCACCAGCAGCAGGATGCAGCCATAAGCCAGCAGATAATAATCTCGCAGGTCGCGGAACCATTCCGGCAGCAGAATGATCAGCAACGCGCCGAGCAACGCGCCGACCGGCCGCAGCCGCGAGCCGACCACGACGATGGTCAGACACGACACGATGATCGGGAACGACAGGACGTCCGGGCTGATGACCCGCAGCGCGTGGACATAAAGCGATCCGGCAAAGCCCGCATAAGCCGCGCTGAGCAGAAACGCGGTCAGGCGAAGCCGCGATGCGTCGAGCCCGATCGCGGCGGCAGCGGACGGCGCGGTGCGCACACAAGCCCACGCCTGCCCAAGCCGGCCACGGGCGATCTGCCACGCCAGCAGCGCGCCGAGCGCGACAAAACCCCAGACGGTCGCGAGCAGCGGCCAGCCGGGCGGGATGGTCACCGAAAAAATCCGGATCGGCGGCACGCCACCAATTCCGTTGGCACCCCCCGTGAACGAAATCCACTCGATCGCGATCAACAGCACCACCTGACTGATGATGAGCGTCGCCAGCGCGAAATAATGCGTCTCCAGCCGCAACACCGGCGCCGCGACGATCAGAGCGAGCAGCACCGGCAATCCAACAGAGATCGGCAAAGCCAGATCGAACGGCACACCGTAGTTGACCGCGAGGATGCCGGACGCATAGGCGCCCACACCCATGAACGTGCCCTGACTCAATGCCAGCGCGCCCGCATGACCGAAGATGAATTGATAGCCGATCGCCAGCAGCGCATAGATGCCGGCGATCGACAGCACGCGCAGCGTATAGTTGCCCGCGGCCATCCCGCTCCAGACCAGATAAAGCGCAAGCAGAACGACGATGATGCCGTTCACGAGCATCGCCGGCGATGGCCGCTGGCGAACCCGTACGGCGGATGGCGATAGCGTCGGTGTGGCGGGCATTGTCATGGCCGCGCCCGCACCGCCTCGCCGAACAGGCCCTGCGGCCGCTGCCACAGGATCAGCAGGATCAGCACGTAAAGCACCACGGTGGACCAGACCTGCGTGAAGGCCTCGGCATAGGGTGCAAGCGCGGGGATCAGCGCCGGCAAAGCCGGAAACGCCACTTCAAAAGCGGCGATGATGAGCGCACCGATCACCGCGCCGGGAATGCTGCCCCAACCACCGAGCGTGACGGCGATATAGGCTTTCAGCATGTAGTTGGCGCCATCGGTCGGCGAGACGAAGAAGTTGCGCGACAGCAGCAGCCCGGCGGCGCCGGCGAGCGCCGCGCCGACGGCGAAGGTCGCCGCCACCATCAGATTGACGGGAATGCCGATGCTGGCCGCAACGTCACGATCCTGCGCCGTCGCCCGCAGGCGGCGGCCGATCTGCGTGCGCGTGAACAGGAGATGCAACCCGACGATCAGCGCGGCGGCAACGATGATCACCGCCGCCGATTGATAGGACACGACCAGACCGCCGATTTGCCAGTCCCCAGACGACACCAGCGACGGCGTCGCGCGCGGCTCCGGACCAAAGATCGCATTGGCGCCGTTGCTCATGATGATCCCGGCGGCGATGGTGGTGATGAACACCGTATCGGGCGGGCGCCTGCGGACCGGGAAATACGCGACGAACGCCAGCAGAAACCCGATGCCGATCATCACCACCAGCAGCGGCACGAGCAGAACGATGCCAGGCAAGCCGAGCAAACTGCCGAACGCGAGCGCGCCGAACCCACCGACCATCACCAGATCACCCTGCGCGAAATTCACCGCGCTGGTGGCGTTGAGGATCAACACGAAGCCGAGCGCGACCAGAGCATAGGCCGCGCCGAGCGCGATCGCGTTGAACAGCAGTTGCAGCGACAGCAAGGTGCGCTCAATTCACGTCGTAGTGCTTGGCGATCGTCGGCACCCGGCTCTTGCCATCGAAGCAAATGACGACGGCGGAATGGGCCATATCGCCCTTGCCATTGCTCTTGTAGGTCATCGCCAGCCCTTTAAAGGTTGTCGATGCAAGCGCCTTGGTCATCTTGTCCGGCGTATTGGCGCCGCCCGCAAGCGCCTGGAGCGCCATCATCGTCCCGTCATATTGGCCAAGCGCGAAGGCATCGGGATCCTGATCGAACGCTTTTCTGTAATCGGCGACGAATTTCTGCATCTCCGGCGTTTCCGCCGAGATCGGGCTCGACCCGGTTTCGGCGCAGGACGTTGCGAGTTCGGCCGGTTCGAGCAGCGCAAGCGTGCTCGGTTGCGACAAGCCGGACCCGGCAATGATCGGCAGCTTCAGACCCATGGTCGACGCCGCCTTGAGCAGCAGCGCGGTCGGGCCGCCGTGCAGATGCACCAGCAGCGAATCCGCGCCGGCCGCCTGCGCTTTCGCCAGTACGGCAGTCATGTCCTTCTGCGAAACGTCGAGCGCATCCTGATAGACCGGAGTGATGTTGCGCTCCTTGAGCAGCTTGAGGATCTCCTCGCGACCGCTCTGGCCGTAAGCGGTGGTCTGGTAGATCAGCGCCGGCTTCGCGATCTTGCGCTCCTCAACCGCAAACCGCACTTGCGCGGTTTTGGTGACATGGTCGTCCGGGAAGAAGCGGAACACATAGGGATTGCCCTGCTGCGTGATCGCGGCGGTTCCGCTCATGGTCAGCATCGGCATTTTCGCCTGCAGCGCGACCGGCAACAAAGCGAGCATCTGCGTGCCGAGCATCGGCGCGACCACGGCGACCGTGTTGCGGTCATCGATCGCGCGCTCGAACGCATTGACCGCGACTTCGGGGCTGGTGCCGGTGTCCGAGACGTCGTGCCGCACCTTCAGCCCGCCCGGCGCCTGAGTGAGCGCGAGCACGGCGCCATTCCGCTGGCTCTTGCCTTCGACGGCCAGAAAGCCGGTGATCGGAACGAGGACAGGGATACTCGGATCGGCTGCCAGTGCCGGCCCTGAAAGGGGCAACAGCGACGGCATCGCGAAAGCGAGGGACAAAAAGAGGGCCTTGCGCATCACAAACTCCCCTTTGGACCTATGTCATGACAACGATACATTTAAAAACCCTCGCGTCAATCTCTTGGATTCGCCCAGATGCCGGATGTCACATTTCGCAAGGTCTTGGGGAAACAGCTACGGCCGAACTTTCAGAACGCGCGCTCGATGAGGCGCGACGAGGAAATAGATCGAAGACATGTAATCACCGCTGAATTCGAAGCGACAACCCGGCATATCGTTTCAGCGTCAATCAGGATTGGCAGCAGCAGAAAACCGCGCGTCGCCGATCCGTTCGACGTTGGTGCGCGACTTCACGACGAGACGACGCGAAATGGCGCGGTAGCCTCGCGGAATTGGGGCTGCTGTTTGGGTCTTCAGGATGCCGCTGCGTCCTGATGCCGCGCCTGCTTCTGGTAGAGGAATTGCAACAGGTGCTGCCGATAGACGCCGTATTGCGGATCGGCTGCGAGCGCGAGCCGATCGCGCGGCCGGGGTAAGTCATTCTGCAGCACTTCACCGATCGTAGCGGCAGGGCCATTCGTCATCATGACGATCCGGTCGCTCAGCAGGATCGCCTCGTCGATATCGTGCGTCACCATCACCACGGTCGAGCGTGTTGCTTCGACGATCCGCACCAGTTCGTCCTGAAGATTGGCCCGGGTCAGCGCATCGAGCGCGCCGAACGGTTCGTCGAGCAGCAGCACGCGCGGCCGCGCCGCCAGCGCGCGGGCGATGCCGACGCGCTGCTTCATGCCGCCGGAAATCTCGTAGGGATATTTGTGCATCGCGTGGTCGAGATGGACAAGGCGGAGCGATTCCTCGGTCTTGTCCTTCAGCTCCGCCGCGCTCAGCGTGCGGAACACCTGACGCACCGCGAGAAGGACGTTCTCGTAACAGGTCATCCACGGCAGCAGCGCATGGCTCTGGAACACCATGGCGCGGTCCGGACCGGGGCCGAGCACCGGCTTGTCTTCGCAGGCGATCTTGCCGGCGGTCGGCAACAGCAGACCGGCGATGAGATTGAGCAGCGTGCTCTTGCCGCATCCGGAATGGCCGATCAGGCAGACGAACTCGCTCTGCCTGACGTCGAGAGTAATGGAATCGAGCGCGAGGAATGACGATTTTCCCTTGATCGGGAACGCGATCGAAACGTTCTGGACGCTGAGATAGCTCACGCCGTCACTCCCGGAAACTCAGCTTGCGCCCGGCATAGGCGAGCGCGGAATCGAGCCCCAGCCCGATGATCCCGATCAGCACGATCGCCACGATCATGCTGGCGAGCTGCAGGTTGTTCCATTCGTTCCAGATGAAGTAACCGATACCGCTCTGCGCGCCGACCATTTCGGCGGCAACGATGACGAACCAGGCGATGCTGACGGAGATGCGCACGCCGGTCATGATCATCGGCACGCTGGCCGGGAAGATGATGCGGGTGATGTGCTCGAATGTGCCAAGCCCGAACACGCGCGAGACGTTGACCCATTCCTGTCGGACATTGGCGGCCCCGACTGCCGTGTTGATCAGCATCGGCCAGACCGCGCAGATAAAGATGATGAAAATCGCCGAGACGCTGCTGTCGCGGAAAATATAGAGCGCCAGCGGCATCCAGGCGAGCGGCGAGATCGGCCGCAACACCTGAATGAAGGGATTGAGCGCCTCGTAAACGCCGGGAAACAACCCCAGCGCAAAGCCGAGCGGCACCGCAACGATCAAGGCCAGCATGAAGCCGAGCAGAACGCGGCCTAGCGACTGCAGCAAGTGCCAGGCGATGCCGAGATTGTTGGGATTGCTATTGTCGAAAGCGTCGCGCAGCAACTCCAATCCGCGCAAAGCGACCGCGCCCGGCGTCGGGATCGCGCCGGTCTGCTCGGCCGCGGCGCTTTGCCCGGCGAGTTTTGCATATTCCGGGTCGACGCCGCTGGCGACGCCACCGCCGCCAGCGGTCAACAGATGCCACACCGTCACGAACGCGATGAAGATCAGAACCGACGCAAGCCAGGGATGTCGAAGATGCCGTCCCACGCCTGTCAGGTCCGCCGTACCGATTTCAGATATTCCTCAGGCTTGCTGGAATCGAACTCCTTGCCGAGAATGGTTTCCTTGCGGAAATCCACGGCCGGAGGCTTTGTACCGAGTTCGGTCATGATCTTCGCCGCATCGGTGGCGAGCATCACCTGCTGCGCGAGCTTCTTGTAGTCGACGTCTTCCTTGAGCATGTTCCAGCGGCGCAATTGCACCATCAACCACACCGCCGCGGAGTAGTGCGGGAACGGATCGTAGTCGACGCGGTCCGGCGCGGTCTTGATGGCGCCGAGACCGTCGGCATAACGGCCGGTGATCACCTGATCGACAACGACTTCAGGCGCATTGAGATACTGCGGCTGCGACAGCGCCTTCGCCATGGCGGGACGGTTCTTCTTGTCCGACACATGCAGGCTCGCCGCGATGATCGCGCGGTAGAACGCCATGAAGGTGTTGGGGTGCTGCTTGATCCAGCTTTCGGACGCCGTTACCGAACAGCACGGATGGCCCGGCCACAGGTCGCGCGAAATGGCGTGAATGAAGCCCGCGCCTTCATAGACGGCACGCTGGCCGCCCGGCTCGCCGCCGAAAAAGCCGTCGATACTGCCGACGCGCAGGCTCGACACATATTCGGTCGGCGGGACGATGCGATAGGTGACGTCCTTGTCCGGATCGACGCCATGGCTCGCCAGATAATTGCGCAACTGCATCGCCTGGTGGCATTGCTCGAACGGCACCGCAAAGGCAAAGCCCTTCCACTTCGATGGATCGCGGTTGTTCTTGTGCTTGTTGGCGAGCACCAGCGAATTGCCGTTCTGGTTGCAGATCGTCAGCACCTTGATCGACTGCGTCGTGCCGCCGAGGCCCGCCGTCATCGTCAAGGGCACAGGCATGACCTGCTGCGAGACATCAAGCTCGCCGTTGATCATCTTGTCGCGGATGATGTTGATGCCGGCGATCTTCTGCAGGCTGACGTCGAGGCCCTGCTTGCCGTATTCACCGAGCGTCTCGCCATAGATCAGCGGCGCGGCGCAGGTGATCGGCAGAAAGCCGACGGCCAGCTTGGTTTTTTCCAGGGGCTTCTTCTCCTGCGCGATGGCCTTGAGCGCATCGAGCGGCAGGAGGGTCGACAATGCGCCAAGCACGGTGGCGGCGCCGACCGTCTTCAGCAAGGTACGCCGGAAGACCGGCTCGGGGAACAGTCCGTGCATCAGCGCCTGCTCGATGCCGTCGCTCACGCCTTGTTCCGGCGTATCGGCCGCGATATTGAGCCGATGCCCGCAACTGCAAACGTTGTCGAAGTATGAGTGCCGATGCCGCGTCATGACTGCCCCTCCCAAACGCTGTCTGTCGCAACGCTAGGCTACCGCCGCCGCGGAGAACGGGCCTAGCGCACAAACTCGCAGGTCCGGTTGCAAGAATGCAAAGCCCTGGCGCAAAGTGCCACAGGTTTTCCGCCGCGCGACCGATCGGGCCTCAGCTTGCGCGACCCGGCGGCTCGCGGGCATGGTTAGGGCGCGATGTTCAACTGGAACGATCTGGTCTTTTTTCTCGAACTGGCCCGGCAGGGACGGCTGATGCCGGCCGCGCGGCGGTTGCGAGTCGACCACACCACCGTCAGCCGGCGTATCTCGGAGTTGGAGAAAGATCTCGCGGTCAAGCTGTTCGAGCGCAAGCCGGACGGGTTTGTGCTGACGGAGGACGGACATCGGCTGCTGTCCATCGCCGAGCGGATGGAAGTGCTCGGCCTGTCGGTCATGGAGACGATCAAATCGGCGCCAAGCGAGCCGTCCGGCAAGGTCCGGATCGCCACGATGGAGGGGATCGCCGCCTACTACCTGACCGAGAAGCTGACCGAGTTCAACGCGCTGCATCCACAGATCGTGATCGAACTGGTCGCCGAGCGGCACCTCATCAATCTCACCAAGCGTGAGGCGGATGTCTCGATCAGCTTCGTTCCTCCGGTCGGGCCGCGGCTCGACGTTCGCAAGGCGGGCGTGTTCAAGCTCGGCCTGTTCGCGTCAAGCACTTATCTCGCGCGACGCGATACCCCGCGCAGCGTCGCCGACCTGCAGGCGCATGATTTCGTCGACTATGTGGTCGATCTTGTCTCGATCCCGAAAGTCCATTGGCTGCTCGACGTGCTCGAGCCCGAGCATGTGGTGTTTCGCAGCTCGAGCATGGCGGCGCAGCAGAACGCCATCGCCGCCGGGCGCGGCATCGGGCTGCTGCCGTATTTTTCCGCTAAAAAAGAGCCGCGGCTGGTGCCGGTTCTGGCGCAGACGGTGGAAGTCCAGCGCGAGCTTTACATCTCGGTCCATGAGGACATCCAGTTCATGGGCCGTGTGCGTGCGCTGACCCGCTTCCTGTTCTCGATGTTCGAGCGCGACGCCGCCTATCTCAATACCCTGTAGGGCAACGATCGGCGACAAGGACTGGCGACAGATCAGCAGCATGGATTTTTGCAGCCCCCGTTGAGGGCATTTGCCTACGGGGTCAGCGCCCGCCGCGCTAGACTGCGGCAAACCTCAGGATAGCGCCGTGGCACCTGTCAGGCTCGACCCGCAAGGCTATTTCCGCCGTATCCCGCTCACGCCGGAGCGTCTGACGGATCGCATCACCGCGACGCTGGATGCGATTGTCTTGTGCCATCTCGGCGTGCCGCGCCTTGAGCCACGGGAATGGTCGCTGACTATCGACGGCATGGTCGGCAAGCCGCGCACCTTGCGGTTCGACGACCTGCTGCGGTTCCCGAAAATCGAGGTTGCCAGCATTCATCAATGTGCCGGCAGCCCGCTGCAACCGTTCGAGCCGACGCGCCGCATCTGCAATGTGGTCTGGGGTGGTGCGCGGCTTGTCGATGTACTGGCGCCGAGCGAGCCAGATCCGGCCGCGACATTTTTGTGGTCGTATGGGCTGGACGGCGGCACCTTCAGCGACATCGGCATCGATGCGTATCTCAAGGACTTGCCGCGCGAGCGGATCGCCGCCGACGCGTTGATCGCCTACGAGATGAACGGCAAACCGCTGCCGGCCGAAAACGGGTTTCCGGCGCGGCTGGTGGTGCCAGGCTTCTACGGCACCAACAGTGTGAAATGGCTGACGCGTATGACGTTCGCCGACCGCCGCGCGGACAGCCCGTTCACGACGCGCTGGTACAACGATCCCATACTGGATGAAAACGGCGCACCGACCGGCACGACCCGGCCGGTCTGGAGCATCGCCCCGGAATCGGTGATCGTTGCGCCCGCGCCGGATCGCACGCTTCCTGTGTCCGTCCCGGTCGAGATCTGGGGCTGGGCCTGGGCCGACGGCGGCGTCGAACGGGTGGAAATCGCTACATGCGGAAACGATTGGCAGCCGGTCGCATTGGAAGCGCCTGATGGCCGGCAATGGCAGCGTTTCTCGCTGAATTGGACGCCCCCGACCTCGGGGCAATTCAATCTCGCCTCGCGCGCCACGGCCCGGAACGGCGCAACTCAGCCCGACGCAGGCCGACGCAACGCGATCTACCGCGTGCCGATCACCGTAGCCTGACGCGCAGGCTGCCCGGATTCATGCAAGGCGTGGTGCGAAGTTCTGGTGTTCGCAACATCGCGGCAATGACGAGAATGGCGTCTATCACGGAAGGATCAGTGTCATGCCGGTGACGTATCCGCGTTTCAAAGCAGCCGCCTGCCATGCGGCATCGGTGTTCCTCGACTCAGCGGCCAGCATCGAGAAAGCCTGCGATCTGATCGCCGAGGCCGCGCGTAACGGCGCGAGCTTGGTCGCGTTTCCGGAATCGTTCATCCCCGGTTTTCCGGTCTGGGCCGCGGTTCAGGCCCCGATCCTGTCGCATGATCTGTTTGCCATGCTGGCGTCCCAATCGATCCGGATCGACGGCCCCGAGATCGGCCGCATCCGCATGGCGGCGCGGCAGCACGGTGTCGTCGTCTCGCTCGGTATTTCCGAAGGCACGGACGCAAGCGTCGGCTGCCTCTGGAATTCGAACATCCTGATCGGTGCCGACGGCGCGATCCTCAATCATCACCGCAAGCTGGTCCCCACTTATTTCGAGAAGCTGGTCTGGGCGAATGGCGACGGCCGCGGCCTGCGCGTGGTCGAGTCCGAGATCGGCCGGCTGGGCATGCTGATCTGCGGCGAGAATACCAATCCGCTGGCCCGCTTCTCGCTGATGGCGCAAGGCGAGCAGGTTCATGTCTCGTCTTATCCGCCGGTCTGGCCGACCCGACCGAGCAGCGACAATCGCGGTTATAATCTGCGGCGCGCCATCGAAATCCGCGCCGGCGGGCATGCGTTCGAAGCCAAGGTTTTCAACGTCGTAACGTCGGGTTGCCTCGATGTGTCGCTGCTCGACACGCTGTGCAAGCTCGGCCGCGAGGCGTGCGAAATCCTCGAGCGCGCACCGCGCGCGGCGTCGATGATTCTCGATCCGACCGGCGAGATCATCAGCAACGTCCTCTCCGAGGATGAAGGTATCGTCTATGCCGACATCGACGTGGCGCGTTGCGTCGAGCCGAAGCAATTCCACGACGTCGTCGGTTATTACAACCGGTTCGATATTTTCCATCTCGACGTGGACCGCACGCCACGCGAGCCCGCGCACTTCACCGCCGATGCGCAACCCTACTCCGAACCGCTGCCGGACCGGGCCAGCCATCATGCCAGCAATGGCTCCGAGCCGCCGTCAATGGCGAATGACCGCTAGTTGTTTGACCCAACTCTTAGGCCGCGCTGCTATTTACATTTTCCGCGGCGATATGAGTTTTCTTCAAGCGAATTTATTTCTCTGAAACTCAACTCAGGCTCCGATCGAGATCGCACGCGCGCAAGCGCGATCACGAGATCCGAAAGACAGCCAAGATTCCAAAATGATCTGTGCAAAACGTGCGGGGACCAACTTACGTCGCACCACGGCACCGCAGAGAATCTGTAGTTGCCAATGAAATCGGCGGACGACGCCGCAGGCGTCCGTCTGGCCCACGGCCACGCAGCAAATTGTCGCGCTATATCGGCACCACATTCGGGACCAATTTCGCAGCGGCTATGCCGACTATCGAGCCCAGCGCGACCCAGTACAGCAGATGTCTGCTCCATCCGCATTCCTTGAAATTCGAGACCAAGTTGCTAGGCTGACAGAGGCTTCGCCGTCACGCTTATATGCGCCGCCCCTTTGAGAAATCCGACTACATGAGCGCGCGAATCCTCACCACCATCAAGCGGCTCGACACGCATGCCCTTGCCTGTCTTTGCGCACTGACCGAAGAGGCGCATGTGTCGCGCGCGGCGCAGCGCATGGGTATCGGCCAGCCGGCGATGAGCGAGATGCTGGCGCGTCTGCGCAAGGCATTCAACGACCCGCTGCTGGTGCGCACCCGACAAGGCATGGCCGCGACCGCGCGCGCACTGGAAGCCGCCGAGAAAACCCGGCAGGCGCTGCAACTGATCAGCGATGCGCTCGCCGGCCATGACGGCGAGAAATCTGCCGGGTTCGAACTACGGATCGTCGCAGTGAATTCGCTCGCCTTCTCGTTACTACCACGGATCGTGCGCCAGCTCCGCAACGCGATCCCGAACATGCAGATCAGCATCCGGCCAGGTGACGTGCGGCGCACACGCGAGATGTTGGAAACCGACGAGTGCGACCTGGTGATCGGCTATCCGCCGGTCGTATCGGGCAGCCTCCACGTTTCGACACTTTATAAATACAAGCTGTGCTGCGTCGTCCGGCAGAACCATCCGGAGATTGTTAATTCAATCTCGCTCAAGCAATTCGTTTCATTTCCACATGTCGCGTTCGGCTCCGGCGTGCTGCCGGTGTCCACCATCGAAAGCGCGGTCGATAAGAAACTGAGGCAGCGACGCCTGGAGCGAGTCATCGCGGTGCGCGTTCCCGATCTGCTGATTTCGCCTGCCGTCGTGGCAGAAACCGATTGCATCGCTGTGCTACCGGAGCCGATCGCGCACCGGTTCAAGGACATGCTCAAGCTGACGATCCTGCCGCCGCCGATTCCGCTGCCGGAGCCGAGAATGCTGATGATCTGGCACCAGCGATCGCACCGCGATTCCCGACACTCCTGGATACGCCGCGAAATCCGCCATCTGGTGAGCTAGGCGCTTCCGCCGACGGCGGTAGCAGCTTACGCCGGCCGTTGCCGGCGCAGCTGGCCGCGCGTCTTTTCCCATAAGAATATCCGATACTGACTATCGGCTTTTTGGGATAGCAGGAGACACCCCTGTTTGTGTCATGGTTCCTGGGCGCGGCCCTGGGGCCGGTCGCCGATCGGCAATGTGATTGAGAAAAGTTGGGGACCGTGGCGTACATCCGCGACGATAGCGGCACGAACAGCGAATTCGCCGTTGTCGGCCATCCGGTCGACCGGCTGGAAGATGCGCGCTTTCTGCACGGCAATGGCCGCTATCTCGCTGACATCCATCTGCCGGGCATGCGCGATGTCGCTTTTGTCCGCAGCCCGGTCGCGCATGGGCGCATCCTCAAGATCACACCACCCGCCGGGATCGAGCACGCAGCCTGCTGGACTGCCGCCGAACTCGACCCGTTCGTGCGGCCGGTCACCGCGATTCTCGAGCGCGACAGCTTCAGGCGCGCGCCTTATCCGATCCTGGCGCAGCAGCGCGTGCGCTTTGCCGGCGAACTGGTCGCCGCGGTGATCGCGGATCATCGCGCGGCGGCGGAAGACCTCGCCGAACAGGTCGAAGTCGAGATCGAACCCTTGCCGGCCCTAGCGGATCCGCTCGTCGCGCTGGAGTCCGATGCGGAGCGGCTGCATGCGCATTGGCCCGATAACTGCCACATGCGCTTCGGCCGGACCGTCGGCCCGTTCGACAAGGCCGTGGCCGAAGCGGAGGTGAGCATCACCCGGCACTACCGCATGGGCCGGGTTACCCCCTCACCGCTCGAAACTCGCGGCGTCATCGCCTGGTTCGATCGTCGCGCGAACCAACTTGTTGTTTATGTGTCGACGCAGCGGCCGCATCTGATCCGCAGCTTCCTCGCGCAACAGCTCGTCGGCCTCGACGAGCGGCGCATCCGCGTCATCGTGCCCGATGTCGGCGGCGCGTTTGGCGGCAAGACCAATCTCTATCCGGAAGAAGTAGCGCTCGCCGCCATGGCGATGCAGGTGCCTTATCCGCTGCGCTGGATCGAGGACCGCTACGAGCACCTGCTGTCGGCCTGTCACGCCCGAGAGCATGTGCAGACCGTCACCGCGCATGCGCGGCGTAACGGCGAGATCCTGGCGCTGGATGCGCGGATCGTCGTTGACGGCGGCGCTTATTCGATGTGCACCTCGACCGGCGCCATCGAAGCCAACATGGCCGTCAACGTCTTGCCTGGCCCATACCGGATCGGCGCCTACAAATTCGAGGCCATCAGCGCCTGCACCAACAAGACGCCGCTCGGCCCGTTCCGCGGCGTCGGCCGGCCCGGTGCCTGCTTCGCGATGGAACGCACCATCGACGAACTGGCGCACGAACTCGGCCTCGAGCCGCACGAACTGCGCCGGCGAAATCTGCTGCGCTCCGACGAGTTTCCATATCAGACCGTCACCGGTCTGCACTACGACAGCGGCAATTACCGCGCGATGATCGACACCGCGACCGCCTGCATCGCGCACGACCGTATCCGCAAAGAGCAAACAGCACAGGCGGAGACGCGGCGGCGCATCGGTGTCGGCTACGCTGCCTACGTGGAGCAGACCGCGCACGGCGCCAAGGAATTCATCGCCCGCGGCTCGACCGTGCTTTACGGTTTCGAGAGCGCGCGCGTCACGCTCGATCAAAGCGGCACCTTGACGGTGGAAGCCGGCATCCTGTCGCAAGGGCAGGGTCTGGAAACAACGCTCGCCCAGATCGCCAGCGAAGTCACCACCCTGCCGCTCACGCACATCTCGATCCGCTGCGGCGACACCGCGTCGGCCCCTTACGGCATGGGCAGCGTCGCTTCGCGCTCCATCGTGATGGCGGGCGGCGCGACCTATCACGCCTGCATGCAGTTGATGGCGCGCATCCGCACCATCGCCGCGGCAATCCTGAAATGCGCGGACGCCGATCTGGTCATCGAAGCCGGCACGGTGTCGGGCGGCGGATCGAGCCTGCCGTTCGCGAAGATCGCACACATCGCGTGGCAACAGGTGCATCTGCTGCCGGATGGCGTCGAGCCCGGTCTCGAATTCCTGCACAACTATCGGCCCGAGGTGCAGAGCGGCACCTTCTCCAGCGGCCTGCATGCCGCCAAGGTCGCCGTCGACATCGACACCGGCAAGATTGAGCTGCTCGACTATCTCGTGGTCGAGGATTGCGGCCGCGCCATCAACCCCAAGATCGTCGACGGCCAGGTGACCGGCGGCGTCGCGCAGGGCATCGGTCAGGCGCTGTTCGAGCATATCGTCTATGACGAGGCCGGCCAGCCGAAATCCGTGACGCTCGCCGACTATGTGCTGCCCGGCTTCGAGGAAGTGCCGGACATCCGCATCGAGCACATGGAAACGCTGTCGCCGTTCACGGTCTACGGCATGAAAGGCACCGGCGAAGGCGGCTGTATCGCGCCGCCAGCGGCGATCGCCAACGCGGTGACCGATGCGTTGCGGTCGTTGCAGGTGTCGGTCGCAGTGACGCCGATCACACCGGAAGCCGTCTGGTGCGCCATCGAGGACGCACGCGCCACCGGCAAGCTCACCTTCACGCGCGAGGCCGCACCGTGAAGCCCGCGCCATTCCAGTATCACGCCGCGCGGACCATCGAGGAAGCCGTCGATCTGCTTGGCCGCTTCGGCGACGACGCACGGCCGATGGCCGGCGGGCAGAGCCTGAATCCGATGCTCAATTTCCGCGTGCTGCGTCCGGCTCATGTGGTCGATATCAGCCGGATCGAGCGACTGCGCGCCATCGACGCCACCGCCGACCGGCTCTGGATCGGCGCAGCCGTCACCCATGCGCGGCTCGAAGACAGCGCGTTGCCCGGCGTCGCCGGCGCCCTCATCCGTCACGCCGCGGGCGGCATCGCCTATCGCTCGGTGCGCAACCGCGGAACGATCGGCGGCAGCGTTGCCCATGCGGATGCGGCCGCGGACTGGCCGCAAGCTCTGTGTGCGCTCGACGCCGTCGTGCATCTGGTCTCCGCCAGCGGCCGGCGCAACGTACCGATGCGGGATTTCGTCCACGGCGTGTTCGAGACGGCGCTCGCCCCTGGCGAACTGATCGAGGGGTTCGAGATCGCGGCTTTGCCGCCGGATGCACGTTGGGGCCTGAGCAAGCAGATATTCAACCATGGCGGCTTCGCGGCGGCGATCGCCGTCTGCGTGCTGACGGCGCAACGGCGCGCGCTCTGGCTCGGCGTCTGCGGGACGCGCCCCATGGATATGTCCGCCGCACTGTCGGATTTGCCCGCGACTTGGTCCAGCGCAGCGCGCGATCGCGTGAAGCAGGCGGCGATCGCCGAAATCGAGCGGAGCGGCGAACCGGGCAGCACCGACCGCTACCGCCGGAATCTCCATGCCGTGAATGCGGCGCAAAGCGTCGAGCAAGCCATCGACGTGGAACGAGCGGCCAGATCATGACGCAGACCGACGACACCTCCGTCGCGATCACGCTGCGGGTAAACGGCCGCGACCGACATGCGCGTGTCGAGGCAAGAACCAGCCTGGCGGATTGCCTGCGCGAGACCCTTCTGCTCACCGGAACCCATGTGGGATGCGAACAGGGCGTGTGCGGCGCCTGCACCGTGCTGGTCGACGACGTGCCGGTGCGCGCCTGCATCACCCTCGCCGCAGCGGTGAACGGCAGCGAGATCGTCACCGTCGAAGGACTCGCCGGGCCGCGGGTCGATGCGTTGCGCAAGGCATTCTCGGCAGAGCACGGGTTGCAATGCGGCTTCTGCACGCCGGGCATGCTGGTCGCCGCAACCGATCTGCTCAAGCGCAAGCCGCGCCTCTCACCAGACCAGATCAGACACGAGATGAGCGGCAATCTCTGCCGCTGCACAGGCTACGTCGGAATCGTCAAGGCCATCGCAAGCGCCGCCGAGCAATTGGCGGAATCCCCGGATCAGAGGCGAGGAGAATGACCATGAAGCTCAACGAACCGCTCTGGAATGACAGCAAGCTGATGCAGTCACGCGTCAGCCGCCGCCGCGTGCTCGGCGGCATGGCAGCAGCGGGCGCCCTCGCCCTCCCTGGCGGCGGCGCCTTCGCGCAGGCGGACTTTCCGACCAACACCGTGCGCATCATCAATCCGTTCGCGCCCGGCGGAAACACCGATATCGTCGCGCGGCTATTGGCAGCGCATCTGACCACCGTCTGGGGCAAGCCGGTCGTGGTCGAAAACAAGGCCGGCGCGGGCGCGACGGTCGGCACCGATTACGTCGCCAAGTCCGCGCCGGACGGCCACACGCTGCTGATCGCGACGCTCGCTGCCACCGCGATCGCGCCGGGCGTCTACAAGAAACTGCCGTACAATCCGCTCAAGGATTTTGTTTCGATCTCCGGCCTGACGATCGGCTACAGCGCCATCGGCATCAACCCGTCGCTGCCGGTGACCAATCTCAAAGAGCTGATCGCCTATGCAAAGGAGCATCCGGGCAAGGTGTTCTTCTCCTCGCCGGGGACCGGCGTATCGAGCCATCTCGCGATGGAGAACTTCGCCAGCGTCATGGGACTGAAGATGGTCCACGTTCCGTATCGCGGCAGCTCGCCCGCATTGACAGCAGTGATGACCGGCGAAGTGCAAATGACCTTCGACCCGGTATCGACCATGGCGCCGCTGATCAAAGACGGCAAGATTCGCGCGATCGCCGTTTCCGGTCCTAAGCGCGATCCGCAGCTTCCGGACGTGCCGACCTTCACCGAGCTTGGCTATCCGAACATCCAGTCCGCCGCCTGGACCGGCCTGATGGCGCCCGCCGGCACGCCCGCCCCGATCATCGAGAAGATCCAGCGCGATACCCAGGCCTTCCTGCACAGCACCGAATTCAAGACGAAGGTCGCGGCGATGGCCAACGAAGTGCTCGATCTGCCGACTACTCAGTTCGCGGACTTCGTTCGAAAGGAAACGGAATCCTGGGGCGAAATCGCCCGCCGGGTCGGCGCGAAGCTCGACTAACGCTGGTCAAAGCCACTGGCTGCAAACGGCGCCTTGCGCCGGCGAGGATCTATTGCGCCGTGACGCCACCGTCCGGCAGGCATCAACAGGAAGGAAGACACCATGACGCGCACCGTGATCAACGCCAAGAACGGACCGAAGGTGAAAGCGCCGCTGTCGCACGCGGTGCGCACCGGCAATCTGCTCTATGTGTCCGGCATGCCGCCCTATTTCGGCGACCGCGAATTCGTCAAGGACGACTTCGAGGCGCAGTTCCATCAGTCGATGAAGAACCTGATCGCGGTGCTCGAAGAGGCCGGCTCCTCGCTCGATAAAGTCGTCAAGGTGATGATGTATCTGCGGCGCGAGTCCGACTTCTGGCCGATGAACGAGCTGTACCGGCAATATTTCAAGGAGGGAAATTATCCCGCCCGCACCACCATCGTCTGCGGTCTCGGCGTGCCGGTCCTGCTCGAGATCGAATGCGTGGCCGAAATCTGACAGAACGATAGGGACGGAGGACAAGCCGATGAAGCGTCATGCCGAAATTGCCGGCGGCGGTATCGGGGGCCTGAGTTCGGCCATGATGCTGGCCAAGCAGGGCTGGACGGTACGCGTCCACGAGCGTTCGCCGGAAATCCGCGAACTGGGCGCGGGCATCTACATCAAGAACAACGCCATCGAGGTGCTCGAAGAGTGCGGCGTGTTCGAGCGACTCGCACCGCAGGGCGTGCGGCTGGAGCGCGCCCAGCATGTGGATCGCGATGGCAACCTGATGCAGGACCGCGCGCTGGTCGGCGCGTCGCGGGTCTATGTGTTCGCCCGGCAGGTGCTGATCGACGCGTTGCGGGACGGCGCACGCGACGCCGGTGTCGAGATCGTCACGTCATCGACCGCCGTCGGCGCCGATCCGCGCGGTGAGCTGCATCTGGAAAATGGCCAGCGCCTGAAAGCCGATCTCGTCATCGCCGCGGACGGCGTGCGCTCGCGCGTGCGCGACTCGCTCGGCTTCGACGCCGGCTATCGCGATCTGCCGACCATCATCAACCGCTACCTCATCCCCTCGCGCGAGTTGACGCCGGACGATGTGACGCGGGAACACTGGTCCGGGCGCTGGCGCATGGGCATCACGCCGTCCGGCAAGAACCAGACCTATATCTATCAGGTACATCCGCAGCGGGACGAGCAAGCCGGCCGGCTGCCGACCGACGTGGCGCTATGGTCCGCGGCATTCCCGCATCTGCGGCGCGCTTTCGAGATCATGGCCGAAACCGAAGTCAGCCAATACAACTACGGCGTCGTCCACTGCACGCACTGGCAGAAGGGCCGCGTCGCGATCATCGGTGATGCCGCGCACGGGCTGCCGCCGACGCTTGGCCAGGGCGCGGGACTGACCCTGATGAATGCGCGCGCGCTCAACGCGGCGCTCGCCCGCAGCGCTTCCGTCGAGGAAGCCTTACCGCTGTGGGAGCAGACCGTCCGCTTCATCAGCGACAAGACGCAGCGCTGGTCGCTTCGCTACGACTTCTTCACGCGGCAATGGCCGACCGCGCTCTGGTTCCTGCGCCCGCCGATCATCTGGGCGTTCCGCACGGTGCCGGCACTGAACCGCCGCATGCGCATCGCCGACCAGGGTATGCGGCTGACGCCGCTGGGATTGCCGATCTCACACGGCTGAGCAGACAAATGAGTACCGATGTTCGGCGAGCTATTTCGGGCTCGAGCAGCCTCAAATTGGCAACACCTACCGCCGCGTATCGGCCAGAAGATTCTTGAGCCAGGTCGTCATCTCCGGTGCAGCAGCGGCAGGCCACAGCACCTTGATGATGTCATCGGTGCGCCGGACCTCGACGTAGATGTCGGTCGGCAGCCGCAGCGATTGGATGCTTTCGCCCGCCTGCCCCTGTTGCGGCAACAGGCGGGTCCACCATTTCGCCGCCGCCGCTTGCGCGCCTGCACCAGCACGCGGGGCGCTGGTTTCTGGCATGGCCGCACGCGGCGCCGACGTAGCGGCGGGCTTGGCGTGAACGGTAGCGACCATCGCATCGCCCGTCTGGCGCAGAACGGCGGCAAGATTGTCGCCGAACTCTTCCCACATCCGGTCGGCTTTGGTCTTCATCACGCTCAGGCCGAAGCTGCCGAGCCGCCCGAACACATCGGCCGTCGCCTTGACGCGTAATTCGGTCGCACCATCGGGCGTCGATGTGAGGAACATTTCGCTGGTCTGCTTGACCGTGCTGGCGACCGTCGAATCCTCGCCAGTGCCTTCGCAGCGCAGATAATGCGGCGGTTTGGTCTCCAAGATCGTCGTCTTGATCTTGAAGTTCGCCGAGATGAACGAGATTTTGACCTTGATCGTCGACAGATATTCGGTGTCGCTGAGAACATCGACCGACTGCACGCCGGGGACGCACCCGGCCATGATCTTCGGATCGAGCAGCACGCTCCAGACCCGATCGATCGGGGCGGCAATCACCATTGATTTTTCAATTTCCACGTAGCTTCTCCGCGGCCGCTTTGATGGATTCGACGATCCCGACATAGCCGGTGCACCGGCACAGGTTCCCGTTCAACCCGTGCCGGATTTCTTCCTCGGTCGGGTTCGGATTGTCGTTGAGCATCGCCACGGTGGTCATGATGAAACCCGGCGTGCAATAGCCGCATTGCAGCCCGCCATGATTGACGAAGGCTTCCTGCACCGGATGCAGGATGCCATCGACCGCCAGACCTTCGATGGTCGTCACTTCATGTCCGTCGGCATGAACCGCGAGCGACAGGCACGACTTGATGACCTCGCCATCGATTAGAACCGAGCAGCAGCCGCAAACACCCGTTTCGCACCCTCGCTTGGTTCCGGTCAGGTACAGGTCATCACGCAGGAAATCCGACAGCATGCGACGCGCGGGAACCTCCGCGCGGTGCGTCTTGCCGTTGACGACGACTTCGATGGTTTTCTTGCTCATGCGGCGCTCGTCGCGGCCGATCCGGCCGGATTGAAAAGATCCTCGATGGTGCGCCGACAGACCGTGCGGGCCATCTCGCGGCGAAAGCTGCCGTCACCGCGAATATCCGAAATCGGTTCGATCTCGCTCACACCCAGTTCCGCAACCTCGGCCGCAAGACGCGCGGTGACCGTCTTGCCCTTCATCAAATCCTCCGCCTTGCGCAGCCGGGTCGGCACCCGTGTCGATGCACCGATCACCATGCGGACGTCCGCGCAGACATCGCCTTGCTTGCGCAGGCTTATGGCGAAATTGACCAGTGGGCGATGCTCGGCCGCCGTACGCAGGAACCGCGCGTGATAGCCAGTGTCGAACGTGGATGGCGCGATCCTGATCTCCGAGACGATCTCGCCGGGCTCGAGCGCGGTGACAAAGTAGTCCGTGGCGAACTGGTCGACCTTCAAGATCCGCGTGCCGTGCGCGCTGCGCAGCACGACATCGGCATTCAATGCCAGCAGGCAACTGGGCGGATCGGTCGCGGGATCGCCATAGCAAAGATTGCCGCCGATCGTTCCCTGGTTGCGCACCTGCGGATTGGCCAGGCGTGACGCCATATCGGCCAGCATCGGCGCGTGCTGGCGCACCAGCGGCGAACGCGCCACCTCGGCATGCAGCGCGAGCGCACCGATGCGCAGACCTTCGGCCGGCGTATAGGTGATGCCGCGCAAATCGCGGATACGGCGGAGCGAGATGATGTGTGACGGCGTGACCATGCGCTGGCGCAGCGCCAGCATCAGCGCGGTGCCGCCCGCCATCACGCTGCCATCCGGATGGGCGAGCATCATCTCGCTGGCTTCGGCAATGGATTCGGGTTCGAGATAATCGAAATCTTTCATGGTTCTTGCCCGTCTACCGCGGTGCCTGACCGGGCGTGTCCTGCGCGGCCCGTTTGGCGCGCAATCCGGCAAGGACCTTTTCCGGCGTGATCGGCAATGTCTTGATGCGCACGCCGATGGCATCATAGACAGCGTTGGCGATAGCGGCGGCGCCCGGCACGATCGCCGTTTCGCTCGCGCCCTTGGCACCAAAGGGCCCGTTCGGCTCCATCGATTCGACAATACCGGACTGGATATACGGCACGGAATCCGCAGTCGGCATCGTGTAGTCCGCAAAATTGCCGTTCAGCAGACGGCCCTCTTCGTAACGCATCTGCTCGTAGAGGGCCCAGCCGATGCCCATCACCGCCGCACCGCAAGTCTGCCCATGGACCGCAAGCGGATTGAGCGCCCTGCCGCAGTCGTCTGACACGAAGGTCTCCAGAACGCGGACCTGACCGGTTTCCGTGTCGACCTCGACTTCGGCCGCCTGCGCGGCGAAGGAATAGCCCGGCGCGACGTTGCCATATTGCTCCGGCGTCGCCATGGCGAGGAATGTCGGCGGATCGTAGGTCGCGGTGACCTGCAGTCCCTCCCCGCCCGCACGGTAAATATGCAACCGCGCGAGATCCCCGAAAGGAATTTTCTGGTTCGGCGCCGGCGATTTGGCAAACACCTCGCCGTTCGCCATGTCGAGGTCTTCCTTCGGCACACCGAGCTTTTCCGACGCCAGGGTAAGCAGGCGCTCGCGCACTTCCCGGGCGGCCTTGATCGCGGCATTGCCGGCGAGGATCGTGACGCGCGAGGCGATCGAGCCGTGTCCGTAGGGCGACATGTCGGTATCGGTCGGCAGTACCGTCACGTGCGACAGCGGGATGTTGAGCTCATGGGCACAGCATTGCGCCAGCATGGTGAAGGCGCCCTGCCCCATATCGCATTCGCCGGTCATCAGCGTCACCCGCCCGTCCGGCGCCATCTTGGCGATGACCGTCGAGCCGTCCCAATTGCCCATTTCGCGATTGCCGCTGACGTGGATCGCCGTGCCGAAGCCGATGCCGCGGCGCTTGGCGCCGGTATCCTTCGGACGCTTTTTCTTCTGGTCCCAGCCGATGCCATCGCTGACCTGGTCGAGACATTCCGACAGGCCACTGCTGCCGATCTGAAACCCATGAACGCTGGTGTCGCCGCTCCTGATCGCGTTGCGCTTCAGCATCTCGACAATATCGAGGCCGAGTTTCTCGGCCATCACGGCGATGTGCGAGTTGAGCGCGAATGCGGCCTGCGGCCCGCCGAAGCCGCGCAACGCGCCGTGCGGCGGATTGTTGGTATAGGCGAGCTTGCCGTTGAGCCGGACATTCTTGAGATAACGGTGCATGTTGTCGCTGCGCACCGTCGATACCTGCAGGACGTGACCGGCAAGCCCTTCATAAGCACCGCAATCCGCGACGATCTTCACGTCCTTGGCGATGATGATGCCGTCCTTGTCGACGCCCATCTTGATCCAGATCTTCTCGGGCGGACTGCTGCGGCAGCCCTGGAAATCATCCAGGCGGCTGTTGACGAATTTCACCGGACGATCGACGCGCGTCGCGAGCCATGCGCAGATCAGGCTGTTGCACTCCTCGGCGGTCTTGCCGCCGAAGCCGCCGCCGACCGTCGCCTGAATGACCCGCACTTTCGAGACCGGCATTTCGACGGCATCGGCGATGCGCATGCGCTGGAGAAAGGCGGTCTGCGTCGACGTCAAGACATGCAAACGGCCGTCACTCGTCCGCCACGCCAGCGTCGCCATCGGCTCCATATAGCCGGCATATTGCGAATGGGTTTCGTAGGTATCCTCATGGACGAGTGCGGCTTGAGCAAACGCCGCATCCACGTCGCCACGGACCACATTATATTCGCACGCAAGATTACCCGAGCCGTCGTGCACCTCGATTGTTCCGGCACGCAACGCCTCGCCGGTATCGAACACTTCGGGAAGCGGCTCATAATCGACGCGGATCAGATCGATCGCATCACGCGCCGTCTCTTCGTCCTCGGCCACCACCGCGACGACTTCCTCGCCAATGAACCGCACCTTGCCGGCCGCGAGAATACGATGCTGCTTGTGATGGATGCCGGTCATCCGCGTCGGCGTGTCGTCGCCCGTCAGCACCGCGTGCACGCCGGGCAACGCACGCGCGTCCTCGGTATGAACACGGACGATGCGCGCATGCGCATGCGGACTGCGCAACACTTTCGCGTGCAGCATTCCCGCCATCTTCATGTCGGCGCTGTAGACCGCCTTGCCCAACACTTTCTCGATCGCATTGATCTGCGGCGTTTCGCGGCCAATCGTCGTGAGCGCGTTGCTGATCTCGGGTTTGTTCATGGCGCGATATTCTGCCGTTGCCGCGTCGCTCGTGAGGCTGCCGTCGGTACCGGCGGATGTGAAACCTGCATCAAGCTGTCACCCATCTTTGCAATAGTCATCACGGAATACAACGTTCGAATATGAGCGCGGCGATCCGGGACTCGCACCATTTGACGGAACACAACGAGCTTTGCGTCGCCCGCGCCATCCATCGGCACGCGCCGTCATTGCGCGAATGCTTCGATCCCAACGCTTGACACGCTTTTTCAATGTGCGTCTTATTCAAACACATATTTGAACCGCGTGTTCAAATATGAACCACAAAGGATCCGCGTTGCCAGCACCGGCAAACAACGTCCTTGCGAACCCGTCACGCACGGCTGTTGCGGACGGCGCTGGGCGTGCGCGCATGGCCACGAACGCAGACGCCGCCGATTATCCGGTTTTCATCAGGTCACGCACCGCCGCGCACGGCATCCAGGAAGTGCAACGGGAGCAACACAATACCGCTCTCGCTTCGGATGATCCGTCAGACACCGGCAATAGACCGGTCCGGACGGCGACACGCCAGGGCCTTCAATTCAGGGGGAATTCAACATGGAGGAGCACACGATGAACAGTTTTTCGCGCCGCACGGTCCTGAAAGGTGCCGCCGCTGTCACCTCGACGCTATCGATGCCGGGCATTCTGCGTGCGCAGGCCAACACGCTGAAAGTCGGCGTCATCCTACCGCTCTCCGGTATCCTGTCGTTCCCCGGCATCGCCACGCGCCGGGGCACCGAGCTCGCCATCAAGATGTTCGCCGACGACGGCGTGAAGCTCGATGTCGTATTTGCCGACACCGAATCGAAACCGGAAAACGGCCGCACCGCGGCGGAGCGTCTGATCCGCGACGGCGCCACTGTTCTCGTCGGCGCGTGGGATTCCGGCGCGACGATCTCGGCGGCGCAGGCGGCTGAAGCCGCGAAAGTGCCGCTCGTCGTCAATGTCGGCTCCGCCGCGCAGATCACCGAGCAAGGCTTCACCCAGATCTTCCGCAACTTCCCGCCCTCGAGCGAAATCGTCACCAAGGGCGTCGAGCTGTTCAAGAACCTGCCACGCAACAACGGGTTCAATCCGAAAACAGCGGTCGTGCTGCACGTCAACGATACATTCGGGCAAGTCACCGGCGCGGCCGTCAAAGGCGCGTGGGAGAAGGCCGGCGTCGACATCAAGATCCTCGACACGATCAGCTACGACGCGCGCGCGCGCGATCTGTCGATCGAGGTTTCCAAAGCCAAGGCCACCGGCGCCGATCTGGTCTGCCCGATCACCCGCGTCAACGACGCGATCCTGATCGTGCGCGAGATGATCAAGCAGGACTACAACCCGATGGGCATCTATGGGCCGAGTTCGCCCGGTCCCTACGAAAAGGCTTTCACCGACGCCCTCGGCAAATACGGCGACGACTACATGACGTCGGTGCCGTTTTACGATCCGACCCGCGCCATCACCAAGAAGGTGCTGGAACGCTGGTCCAAGGAGTTCAGCGGCCAACGGTTCGAGCTGAACGCCGGCTTCGGCTGGGAATCGATCCAGGTCGTAGCCGACGCGTTCAAGCGGGCGAAAGCGACTGGCGCGCCGGAGCTGCATGCGGCGCTGAAGCAAACCAACATTGCGGAACACCCGATGTTCGGCGGTCCGATCACGTTCGACACCAAGGGGCAGAACGTCAATATCGGCATCCCGCTGCTGCAGAACCAGGGCGGCAAGCCGCTTGTCGTCGCGCCGGATTCGATCGCGGAGGCGAAGGTCAAGCTGCCGATGACCAAGTGGGCCGACCGGACCTGAGACAATAAAAATCCGGCGCGCTGCGAACAGCGGTGCGCCGGCCTCGTGCGGAGGGGCGCAGGGTGGTCGAGCTTTACGCAAATGCCATCGTCAACGGCCTGCTGATCGGCGCGATCTACGCGCTGGTCGCGACCGGGCTGAACATCATTTTTGGCGTGATGCGGGTGGTGAACTTCGCACACGGCGAAATGGTCGTGATCGGCATGTATATCGGATATGCCTGCTGGCAATTCCTCGGCTTGCCGCCATGGATGTCGGTGCTGGTCGCCATGATTGCGATGTTTGCCGCCGGCTATGTGTTCCAGCGCGCGATCGGCAACGAATTCGTCGACCAGCCGCAACACGTTCAGTTCGTGCTCTATATCGGACTCGCGCTCGCCATTACCGGCCTGCACGCCATCATCTTCGGGCCTGATCCGCGCGGCATCCAGAGCGCGGCGAGTTTCGCAACCTACCGTGTCGGTCCCCTGCGCATCGACGCGACGCGGCTGCACGCCGCCGCCGCGGCGCTGGTGATCGTGTTCGGGCTATGGGCCTGGCTGCGCTACAGCCTCACCGGCAAGGCGATGCACGCGGCAGCCGAGAATCTTACCGGCGGCAAGGCGATCGGCATTCGCATCACGCATATCTTCGCGCTGACGGCGGGCATCGGCATGGCCTGCGCCGGGACGGCCGGCGCGCTGATCGCTCCGCTTTATGACACCAACCCTTATCTGTCGTCGGAATTCACCCTCACCGCCTTCATCATCGTCATCGTCGGCGGGCTCGCGAGCCTTCCCGGCGCGCTGGTCGGCGGGTTGCTGATTGGCGTCTCGGAAGCGCTGGCGGCGGTGATGATTTCGCCGTCAGCCAAGAGCTTCGTCAGCTACTGTCTGCTGCTGATCGTCATTCTGGTGCGGCCGCAAGGACTGTTCTCGGCACGGAGGACGGGCCGATGACCGTTCAGACGCGTCAATGGACGGCGGCACTTCTGTTCATCGCTGTGCTGGCGCTGCTGCCGCTGGGCATCGACGAATTTCAGGTCTCGGTGCTCGCCCATGTGTTCCTCGCCGCCGTCGTCGGCATCGCCTGGAACCTGATGATGGGCTACGCGGGGCAACTCTCGCTCGGCCATGCCCTCTATTTCGGCGTCGGCGCTTACGTGGTGGCGATCCTGACGGACCGCTACGGGATATCGACCTGGATCGCGATGGTCCCGGCCGCGCTCATTCCGGCGACACTCGGCTTTGCGGTCGGCGCGCTCAGTTTCCGGTTCTCGGTGCGGGGCGTCTATTTCGCGCTGCTGACCATCGCCTTCGCGGAAATGGCGCGAATCCTGTTCGAGCATTGGGAGTTTGTCGGCGACACCAGCGGCATTTTCCTGAAAGCCCTGCGGCCGGACAACAACCCGCTCGTTACGCTACGCGGCGACGGCCTGTTCTTCTATTACGCTTTGCTGATCCTGATGCTGTTGTGCTGGGCGCTGTCCGTGCTGCTGGTGCGCAGCCGCATCGGCTATTTCTGGCGGGCAATCCGCGAGGATGAGGACGCCTCGCGCGCCATGGGCGTCAAGACGTTCCGCTACAAGCTGCTCGCGGTCGCGATCAGCGCGGCCATCACCGGCGTCGCCGGCGGCTGGTTCGCGCTGGTGAACGGCAGCCTGTTTCCGGAATCGGTGCTCGGCATGCGTGTCAGCATCGATCTGATCGTCGCGCCGATCGTCGGCGGCCTTGGCACTCTGTTCGGGCCGATCCTCGGTGCGCTGCTGATCATCCCCATTAACGAATTCACCCGCGGCCTGGCGCAGACCTTCAGCATCAACGGCCTGAACCTGTTGTTTTACGGCCTGCTGCTCATGGTGGTGATCAAGATCGCGCCGCAGGGTTGCTGGCCGATGGTGGCGCGCTGGCTCGGACTTTCCGACTCCGCACGACGCCGGAGAAATAAGCCATGAACATCCTCGAGGTCCGCAACCTCACGCGCCGGTTTTCCGGCCTGGTGGCCGTCGGCGATGTCAGCTTCGATGTTGCGGCCGGCTCCATCACCGCCTTGATCGGTCCGAATGG
>JAHBZF010000100.1 GCA_019635575.1 Pseudolabrys sp.
ACTTCCAGCATGGGACGTCCCTGGCGGTTCCCCAGCTGTTGGCCGAGCTCAAGGCGGGTGGCTATAAGATCGTGCACCTGGTGCCGAAGAACTCCCTCGACTCGATGGCGCAGTACGATGACATTCTTGCGAAGGACAAAGTCACCGGCCCCGTGACCGGCGGCGGACGTCCGACCTCGAGCGTGGTGAAGACCATCGGCGAGTGACGCGACCGCCAAGCTGGCAGTCAAGCTGGCAGACATTCAATCATGGCCGGGCATGTCCCGGCCATGATGCTTTTTGGAGCTCGACGGAACCGTCTGTCGGGAGCCCCCCGGCGCTACCGCCTGCCTGCGCTCACAGGCGCAGCGGTCCGAACCGTTCCGCCCGGTAAGGCGCGGGGTCGCAGAACGGCGTCGCTCCCGACATCATCTCGGCCACGAGCCTGCCGGTGACGGGACCCAGCGTCAGCCCCCAATGCGCATGTCCGGCCGCGATCCACAGCCACGGATGCCCCGGGGCTTGTCCGATCACCGGGCGCGAATCCGGCAGGCATGGCCGCGAGCCCATCCACGGTTTCGCTTCGACGGCCGCCCCGAGCGGAAACAACTGCTTCGCCGACGGCATCACGCGGCCGAATTGAACTGGCGTGGGCGCTGCGTCGCGATCGGCGAACTCGGCCCCCGTGGTGAGGCGAATGCCCTGCTCCATCGGCGCCAGGACATAGCCCCCTTCGGCATCGAACACCGGCCGGGCAAGCGAAGCATCGCCGCGCGGACGATAATGGCGGTGATAGCCGCGCTTGACCGCGAGCGGGAGGCGCAGCCGGACGCCGCGCAGCAGGTCGTTGGTCCAGGGGCCGAGCGCGATCACCGCGTGACCGGCTTCGATGCTCCCCTCCGAGGTTTCGACCCGGCACGCGAGGGCGCTGCGCCGCAGGGTCATCGCGTCCCCTTTCACCAGACGGCCGCCCAACTGGACAAAGCGCTGCGCATAGGCCTGGGTGACCGCCAGCGGATTGGAAAGGCTTGCCGAATCCTCCCAGAGCACCGCATGGCGAAAGACCGGCGCCAGCGCCGGCTCGAGCGCGCGCGCACCGTCGGTGTCGAGAACGCGGTAAGCGAGCCCGTAATCGTCGGCGACTCTGCGTTCGCGTTTGGTCTCTCCGAACGTGTCGCCGGAGCGGTACAGCTTGAGCCACCCGGTCTTGCGCAGATAGCGGTCGGCCCCGCTTTCCGCCATCAGCGCCTCGTGCTCGGCGAGCGCCTGCGCGAACAAGGGCCGCATCAGCTTCGCCGTCTCGATCAGGCGCTGCGGCGACGACCAGGCGCGATAGGCGAGCAGCCAGGGCGCGATGCGCGGCAGGAATGTGAGGTGGTAATTCGCCTCCGGCGCGAGGCGCGTGGCGACGCGCAGGAGCGTCGCCGCATCGCTCGGAAAGGGACGCGGAAACAGCGTATCCCCTTCGATGATGCCGGCGTTGCCGTAGGAGGTTCCTTCGCCTGGGCCGCGCTTGTCGACCAGCGCCACCGCGAACCCGCGCTTGACAAGCTGCAAGGCGACGGACGTGCCGATGATGCCGGCGCCGAGCACGATAACGTCGGTGCGCGTCACGATTTGCTCCGTTTGCTGGGAATCGCGGTCTAAGCCGCGGCCGCCGACCAGCCCTGCATATAGGAAGCGCGCGCCCTTTCGTCACGGCCGCATTTCCCGGGCCCGGCGGTGCCGACGCCCGGCCGCGTTGCCCCCTGCCCGATCGCGTGTTACCGACCGCTCGTCGCGGCGCACTGGTTCCAGCATCAACCGCCTCACCGCCGCGGACGAAAATTTCGGACGGAAACCGTCATGCCCCTCCCTCTCCGCATCGCTCCCTCGATTCTCTCGGCCGACTTCGCGAAGCTCGGCGAAGAGGTGCGCGCCATCGACGCCGCAGGAGCCGACTGGATCCATGTCGACGTGATGGACGGCCATTTCGTGCCCAACATCACCATCGGCCCGGACATCGTGAAAGCGCTGCGTCCCTACACCGACAAGCCGTTCGACGTGCACCTGATGATCGCGCCGTGCGATCCCTATCTCGAAGCCTTCGCCAAGGCCGGCTCCGACATCATCACCGTGCATGTGGAATCGGGGCCGCATGTGCACCGCTCGCTGCAGGCGATCCGCGCACTCGGCAAGAAGGCCGGCGTCACGCTCAACCCCGGCACGCCGGTCTCGACCATCGAGAACGTGATCGATCTCGTCGATCTCATCCTCGTCATGTCGGTGAACCCCGGCTTCGGCGGTCAGGCATTCATCCCCGCCGCCGTGCAGAAGGTGCGCGATCTGCGCGCGATGGCCGGCGGGCGGCCGATCGACATTGAAGTCGACGGTGGGATTACGCCGGAGACCGCACCGCAGGTGATCGCCGCCGGCGCCAACGTGCTGGTCGCCGGCTCCGCCGTGTTCAAGGGCGGGCCCGAACAGTACCGCGCCAATATCAGCGCCATCCGCAACGCCGCCGCCGCGGCGCGCGGAGAAGTGGCGTGAACCGGCCTCATGGTGAGGGCCACGCGCAGCGTGGCGTCTCGAACCATGAGGCATGACAACTCCTCATCCTTCGAGACGCGCTTCGCGCTCCTCAGGATGAGGCAACATTTGTGACGTGAGCCGAACCCAATGATCCCACGCTATTCCCGCCCCGAGATGACGGCGATCTGGTCGCCGGAAACCCGCTTCCGCATCTGGTTCGAGATCGAGGCGCACGCCGCCGACGCCATGGCGGACCTCGGCATCATTCCGAAGGACGCCGCGAAAACCATCTGGGAAAAAGGCAAGGCCGCGAAGTTCGACACCGCGCGCATCGACGCGATCGAAGCCGAGGTGAAGCACGACGTCATCGCCTTTCTTACCCATCTCGCCGAGCATGTCGGTCCCGACGCGCGCTTCGTGCATCAGGGCATGACCTCGTCGGACGTGCTCGACACCTGCCTCAACGTACAACTCGCGCGCGCGAGCGACATCCTGCTCGCCGATCTCGACAAGGTGCTCGACGCGCTCAAGCGCCGCGCCTACGAGCACAAGCTGACGCCGAGCGTCGGCCGCTCGCACGGCATTCACGCCGAGCCCGTGACGTTCGGCCTGAAGATGGCCTATGCCTATGCGGAGTTCTCCCGCGCGAAAGAGCGTCTGATCGCCGCGCGCAAGGACGTCGCCACCTGCGCCATCTCCGGCGCGGTCGGCACCTTCGCGCAGATCGACCCGCGCGTCGAAGAACATGTGGCGAAGGCGATGGGTCTGACGCCGGAGCCGGTCTCGACGCAGGTGATCCCGCGCGACCGCCACGCGATGTTCTTTGCGACCTTGGGCGTCATCGCCTCGTCGATGGAGCGGCTCGCCACCGAGATCCGCCATCTGCAGCGCACGGAAGTGCTGGAGGCCGAGGAATATTTCTCCGCCGGGCAGAAAGGCTCGTCGGCGATGCCGCACAAGCGCAATCCCGTGCTCACCGAAAACATGACAGGCCTCGCTCGTATGGTGCGCGCCTATGCGTTGCCGGCGATGGAGAACGTCGCGCTGTGGCACGAGCGCGATATCTCGCACTCCTCCGTGGAGCGCATGATCGGTCCCGACGCCACCGTGACGCTCGACTTCGCGCTAACACGTCTCGCCGGCGTCATCGACAAGCTCGTGGTCTATCCCGAGAACATGCAGAAGAATCTCGACAAGCTCGGCGGCCTCGTCCACTCCCAGCGCATCCTGATCGCGCTGACGCAGAAGGGCATCTCGCGCGAGGACGCCTATCGCATCGTCCAGCGCAACGCGATGCGGGTCTGGCGCGGCGAAGGCGACTTCCTCGCCTTCCTCAAGGCCGACCCCGACGTGAAGGGCAAGATGACCGACAAGGAGCTGGAGGCCAATTTCGACCTCGGCTACCACTTCAAGCACGTCGACACGATCTTCAAGCGGGTGTTCGGCGGCTGACCCGAGCGACCATGCGCGACGTTACCGCCGACTACGACTTCCTCGTCCTGCCCGGCCTCGGCAATTCAGGGGTCGAACACTGGCAGTCGTACTGGTGCATGGCGCTGCGCAACGCAACGCGCGTCATCCAGGACGACTGGGACCGGCCGCATCCGCGGGAATGGATGCAGCGGCTCGACGCGGCAATTACCGGCGGCTCGCGTCCGGCCGTGTTGATCTGCCACAGCCTCTCCGTTTCGCTCGCCGCGCACTGGGCAGCCCGCAACACGCCGGGCCGGATCAAGGCCGCATTCCTGTGCGCGCCGTCCGACGTGGATCGCCCGGAGAACACGCCGGACAGCGTGCGCCCGTTCGCGCCGATGCCGCTCAAGCCGTTTCCGGTGCCGGCGCTGGTCGTCGCCTCGACCGACGATCCTTATGTCGGCGCCGAACGGGCACGGTTCTTCGCCGACGCCTGGCGGGCGGATTACTGCGAAATCCCCGAACTCGGCCATATCAACACCGCGACGCGGCTCGGCCTGTGGCCGCAGGGTCTGCTGCTGCTCGGCCAGTTGCTGGCGCGGGTGAAGGACTAACTTTCGCCTCGCTGGAAAACGCGCCGGCTACCAGGCGCGCTCGCGGCTGTACACACCACGATCCGTGTCCCAGCCCCGATGGTTGGACCATCCGTGATCGCCGCTCGACCCGAAGCTCCAGGTGCTGACGCCGAAATTGAAGAATGGCGCCGGAGCACTCCCGGCCGCCGGCGGCCCGTCCACCGCGTCCGGTTCGTCCACCAGATAATCCGCGTTGGCGTAACCCTCGGACGCCCCCCAAACGACGCGACACCACGCACCGGAGCAATCGCGAATATCCACCTCGGCGCCCGCGGGCATGACGGCGACTACGCCGTAGCCGGTTCCCGGTCCCGCACGAAGATTGAGCTCGGAGCGGACCGTCGCGGCATTGACGATCGTCGTACCGGCCAACAGGAGAACGCCCGCCAGACCGCCCGTTTTCAATCGCATGCCCACCTCCGCCGCTGCTGGTCGCTACCCGGAGACAAACACCGCACGAGACGGGCAAATCTATGACACTCACGCGGCGCCCCGATCTGCCCCCATTGTCACGGTGCCGCAGGCGCGCTTATCTGATGCCATTGCGAATCCATCAGATGCCGCGCGCAGATCATCCAACGATTCTCGTCTTCGATTCCGGCCTCGGCGGGCTCACCGTATTCCGCGAGGTGGCGAAGGCGCGTCCGGATGCGCGCTACATCTATCTCGCCGACGATGCGCGTTTTCCCTACGGTCGCATTCCGGAAACCGAACTGGTCGCGCGCGTGCTCGATGTGATCGGCGACGCGATCGCGACATGGCACCCGGACCTGGCGGTCATTGCCTGCAACACCGCCTCGACGCTGGCGCTGGCGCCGCTACGCGCCGCCTTCACCATGCCGTTCGTCGGCACGGTGCCGGCGATCAAGCCGGCCTGCGCGGGCTCGCGCAGCAAACTCGTCTCGGTGCTCGGCACCGAGGCGACAGTGGCGCGCGAATACACCAAAAGCCTGATCCGCGAATTCGCGCGGGATTGCAACGTCACGCTGGTCGGCGCGGCCCGGCTTGCCACCTTCGCCGAAGCCGAGCTGAACGGCGCGCCCGCGACCGACGCGGAGCTGCGCGCCGAGATCGCGCCCTGCTTCGTCGAACACGACGGCAAGCGCACCGATACGGTGGCGCTTGCCTGCACGCATTATCCGCTGCTGCTCGACCGTCTGATGGCGCTCGCGCCCTGGCCGGTCGACTGGATCGATCCGGCGCCAGCGATCGCGCGCCGCGTCGTCGGCCTGATCGGTACACCCAACGAACAAATGAGCGGGCTTGCGAACGGGCTTGCGAGCCTGTCCGCCGATATCGTGTTCACCTCCGGCCGGGCGCCAGCGCCGCACCTGATGCGGGCGCTGGCCTCCTTCGGCTTTACGTCAACAACGACACCACATAAGGCCGCACTTCGATAAAGCCGCGATAGATCATGTCGCCTGCCACGTAGAGGATGATGGCGAGGCCGACATAGGCGATCCAGCGATGCTTATCGAGCAGACGGGCGATGAAATTGGCCGCGAGGCCCATCAGCACGATCGACAGGCCGAGACCGAAGATCAGCGCGGTCGGGTGTTCGCGCGCCGCGCCCGCCACGGCGAGCACATTGTCGAGCGACATCGAGACGTCGGCAACGATGATCTGCAGCGCGGCCTGACGCAGCGTCTTGGTCGGCGCGGCACCGTCTGCGAGTGCGGCGGCAGAATCGGGATTGTGATGCGGGCCGCGCAGCTCGCGCCACATCTTCCAGCACACCCACAACAGCAGAATGCCGCCGGCGAGCAGCAGGCCGACGATGGCCAGCAACTGCACGGTGACGCTGGCGAAGATGATGCGCAGGCCGGTCGCGGCGAGGATGCCGAGCAGGATCGCCTTGTTGCGCTGTTCGGCCGGCAGGCCGGCGGCGGCAAGACCGATGACGATGGCGTTATCGCCGGCGAGCACCAGGTCGATCATGATGACCTGGCCGAGCGCGGCGAGGCCGGCAGGCGTGGTCAGGGTCGCGACGATATCGGCAATGATACTATCCATTGGCGGGCTTGGTCCTTGTGTCGTTCAACCAGAAATATTCGATGACGTGTTCGATCTCGCCGAGGATCGCGGCAGCGCAGCCGAGGAAGGTCAGCGCCGCGGCAATATCCCACGAGGTCACGGTGTCCCCTGCTCGCGCCTGTCCGGACCACCAGCCGTGTAACGCGAATAATCCGGCCACGGCGAGCAGCAACAGGCTGACCGTCGGCAGGATCAACGGAAACGGAATCGGGGATTCGGACAGGAGTTCGAGCATCGGGCCACCGTGGTCGTCATCAGTCCGACATCACAGCCAGTTGGCTGTCAGAGGGGCCCGGTCTGATCCGCAATAACTAGGGGACCACCCGCCCCGGCGCAACAAAAACCGGACGCGACCCGACAGCGCGGCGGAACTTCCCGCCAAGATATTGATCCAAAAGCATTATCGGCGATACTCGTTCCTGCTTCCCGGCCCCGGACGGTTTGACAGGGCCGCCCCAAACCCCTAAAACGCGCCCACTTCGCGGGGCTGGAGCCAATCCGGCCCCGCGGAGCGTTTCGCACCCGTGGTCACGGCCGTCAGCTTTCGGCCGGAACCTGTCGGTTTCGGGCTTCGGCCCGCGACAAAGGAGGGCGCGGTTCCTCATCTCTCACTCGAACGTTCACAGAGGACGCGATGTCAAAGCGCCATAGCGCAAAGTACAAGATCGACCGCCGGATGGGCGAAAACATCTGGGGTCGCCCGAAGAGCCCGGTCAACAAGCGTGAATACGGCCCCGGTCAGCACGGCCAGCGCCGCAAGGGCAAGCTCTCCGACTTCGGCGTGCAGCTCAAGGCCAAGCAGAAGCTGCGCGGCTATTACGGCAACATTTCCGAGAAGCAGTTTCACCGCACCTACGTCGAAGCGCGCCGGATGCGCGGCGACAGCGGCGCCAACATGATCGGCCTGCTCGAGAGCCGTCTCGACGCGCTGATCTTCCGCGCCAAGTTCGTGCCGACGGTGTTCGCGGCACGTCAGGTGATCAACCACGGCCACATCAAGGTGAACGGCCGCCGCGTCAACATCCCCTCCTACCGCGTCAAGGTCGGCGACGTGGTCGAGGTCAAGGACAAGTCGCGCGAGATGCCGCTGGTGATGGAAGCCGTCGCCTCGGCCGAGCGCGACGTTCCGGATTACATCGAGGCCGATCACTCCAAGTTCACCGCCAAGATGACGCGCGTGCCGGTGCTCACCGACGTGCCGTTCGCGGTGCAGATGGAGCCGCATCTGGTGATCGAATACTATTCGCGCTGATATTTGGCGCCGAATACGGAAAAAGCCGCCCATCCGGGCGGCTTTTTTTATGGCCGATTGCTTGTTCGTGACCGTTACTTGCCGGCCGGATGATATTTTTCGAAGGTGAGCATCGCCGGCTTGCGTTCGGCACCGGGCACGGGGTCGGCCAGCGCAAAGTCACGCAGCAGCCGAACCGCGATGCGCACCAGTTCGGCCTGCGTCTTCGCACCGGTGCGTGCGAGCGCGCTGCGCAGATGAAAGCGCGCGGTGTGGATGGTGATCCCCTCCGCTTCCGCAAAGCTCTTGAGATCGTGCTGGGCGGCCAGCGCCGCCGTCAATCGCGCCGCACCTTTCGTCAGGCGCAACCCCTGCTCCAGCATCGCACTGGTATCGCCGTCGTTCTCCTCCGGATCGTGCACGATCACGATGGCTCCGCTGCGGCCGCGCCGCTCCCATTCCGTCTGTGCTGACGATGAAGGCGACGGCGCGACCAGCACGACATAGTCGTGCACGCCGCCGCGCGGCACCGCGACCACACCACCGCCTCCGCCCGTCGCCACATCCGTCAGCAAAGCGTCGAGACGGCGCCGCGCATCGACATTCGCGGCGAGAATCTGGTCGTTGCGGCCGAGGGCGAAGCCGTCGCCCCGCTGCGCCATCCCGCGCAATGCCGCATTGACGAACTCCGTCGAACCGTCGCCGCTGAGCAAAGCCAGGCCGGGCCGCAAGCGGTCGAGCGTCGCCTGCAAGCCCACATTCCTGGAATCGATGCGGAAGAATGTTCGCCGCAACTGCAAGGCGCGCGCGATATGCGGCATCAGCCGCTCAAGATGGGCGATATCGTTGTCGTCGAACGCACAACGGTCCGCGCCACGCATGATCGCGACCAACGCAAAATTTCCCTGCTCGGAATAAAGCGGACCACCGATGCTTTCGACCAATCCGACCGGAACGAAATACTCGTTATAGAAACGATCTGCCGCGCGTTGTTCGGGCGTAAACAACTGATTCGTCGTCACCGCGGTGCCCGCCGGAAGGCTGAGAAAACGACCGGGCGCCGGATCGATCGACGCATATTTCTCCAGATAGAGTTGCAGGTGTTCGTGAACGACTCCGCTGCTCGATACGAAATTCGCGCGCGGATGCTGCGCATCGACCATCACCAGGACGGCGCTGCGGCACTCGAAAATACCCTGAAGCAGATTAAGCGCGTGCTGAAATTGCTCGCTGTCCGTCACCCCCCGATAAAGCGCATCCAGAAATCGTCCTTCCGCGTCATTCACGATCCGCCCCACCTGTGGAAACATAAATTTCGCATAGCAGTTTAGGCGCCGTCCTATCCATTTGGATAGCGCCCGCTCAAATCGACTTTGGCAGCTTCCCGATCAGTGGACATCGGGGGCAAGGCGTGGGGACATCAGTCTGTTGCGGGCGTGGGGCGTCATCACTGGCGGCCCGGCGACAAGCCTTTTTGTCGGGTTCGGCGTTTCTTTTGATCGCTTCGTCGGTCGCCTACGCGGCCGATGTGGAGATCACCAGCAATACCCCCAGTGTCGATCTCGATACCTATGTGGGCACCACGGCCCGGATCTGGCCGGGTGTCACCGTCTCGAGTGGCATCGGCGCCACCACGCAGGCATGGACCGTTACCAATGACGGGAGGGTGAACGGCGGCAACTCCGTCAAGCTGGATCAGGGTGGCACGTTCACCAACTCGGCCGGCGCCACCGTCAACGGCACGCTGACCGCGATGACATTCGGTTACAAGCCGTTTGCGCTGCCGCCCGCGGGTGGCCCCGGCACACTTTACAACTACGGCACCATCGCCGGCACGGTCGAAGCCGTCACGATGTGGTTCGGCGGCACCGTCACCAACTACCAGGGCGGCGTCATTTCCACCACCGGGTCCGGCAATGCCGTCTCGGTCGGGCAAGGCGCGTCGCGGACCGTCATCAACAGCGGCGAGATTCACGCGGACCGAACGACCGGATTCTCGACCGGCGTGCTTGTGCAAGGTGGTCCCGCGACCATCACCAACAATGCCACGGGCGTCATCACCGGCGGGTACAACGGCATCTATGCGAGCGCCTCCGCGATACTGACCTTCACCAACAACGGCTCGATCACCTCGGTCCGTGGACCTGCCGTCGAATCCGGCGGTGGCGGCACCTTCATCAACACCGGAACCATACAATCCGGTGTTGACGGCATGAAGATCACAGGTGCCGCGACCGTCACCAATACCGGCACCATCGGTTCGACCGGCGCGGGGCGCTCGATCATGTTTTCGGGCGCCGCCGCGCACACGCTCAATCTCGGGACCGGCTCAGTGCTCAATGGCAATGTGCAGGGCGGCACCGGCACCGACAATCTCGTGCTGCAAGGCAACGGCACCGAAAGCATCGCGAAGTTCCTGAGCTTTGAAACCCTGTCGATGCAGGGCGGCGCCTGGACGCTGACCGGCGCGGGTGCATTCACCACCAGCGCCACGGTGCAGAGCGGCGTCCTCAGCGTCAACGGCACGCTGACAAGCCCGACGGTGACCGTGCAGAACGGCGGCACCCTCGGCGGCACCGGCACCGTGGTCGGCGCCGTCACCAACAACGGAATTGTCGCGCCGGGCAATTCCATCGGCACGCTCAACATCACCGGCAACTACACGCAGGCCAGCGGCTCGACGCTGCGTGTCGAGATCAACAACACGCCGGCCGCCGACCTCCTGAACATCACCGGCACGGCGACGATCCAGAGCGGCGCGACGGTGAATGTGCTTCCGGCACCCGGCCTTTACACCGTCGGCTACCGCTACACGATCCTCACCGCCGCGGGCGGGCGCACCGGCACGTACGACACGCTCACCTACAATGCGCCGTTCCTCGATCTGGCGCTGGCTTACGACGCCAATAACGTGTTCCTCGACGTCACCCGCAGTTCGGTCGCGTTCTCGCAGGTGGCGCAGACGCCGAACCAGCGCGCGGCCGCCTCGGGCGCGGAAAGCCTCGGTGCCGGCAGTGCGGTTTACAACGGCGTCATCGGCCTGAGCGCCGCGGACGCGCAGCGCGCGTTCGACCAGCTCTCCGGCGAGATTCATGCCAGCGTGCAGAATGCGCTGATCGAGAGCGCGCGTTTTCCGCGCGACGCAATCCTCGGCCGGCTACGACAGGATGCGACGGGCGGCGGCGCGACGCAGATCGCCACCGCCCTGCTCGGCGAGGCGGACAGCGCGTTCGCCTATGCCGGCAAACCCCGCCACCCGCTCGCACAGATGCCGCACCATCCCGCGGCGACGGTCCTCGCTGCCTGGGCGCAGGCTTACGGCGACACCGGCCGCACCGGCGGCGACGGCAACGCCGCCTCCGCGACACGTCGCACCGGCGGCTTCATCACCGGCATCGATCTCAGCGGCTATGGCGCGACGTCGTGGCGTATCGGCGTCGCCGCCGGCTATCAGCAGACCGGTCTGAGCGTCACCGACCGCGCCTCATCCGCCACCATCGATGCCTACAATCTCGCGGTCTATGGCGGCCTGCAGCATGGGCCGCTCGGCCTGCGCGCCGGTGCGGCCTATGGCTGGAACAACGTCACGGCGCTGCGCAGCATCGCCTTCCCCGGCTTTGCCGACTCCACCCGCTCCACCTACTCCTCCGGGGTCGCACAGGTGTTCGGCGAGGCGGGATACCGCTTTCCATTCGGCCGCGTCACCGTCGAGCCGTTCGCGGCGATCGCCGGCGTGTTCGGCGACAGCGGCGGCTTCGCTGAAACCGGCGGCGCGGCGGCATTGACCGGCGCCAGCGCCCGTATCAATGCCACCTTCTCGACGCTCGGGCTGCGCGCCAGCCTGCCGTTCGCGTTCGGCGCCAACGCAGCCTCGTTGCAGGGCTCGCTCGGCTGGCGTCATGCGTTCGCCGGTACGCCGGCCACCACCATGACCTTCAACGCCGGCGGCACGCCGTTCTCGGTCGCCGGCGTTCCGTTCGCGCGCGACGTGCTGGCGGCGGAAGCTGGCATCGACCTGCGCCTGTCGGCGCAATGGTCGGCGGGCCTGTTCTACACCGGCCAATATGCCTCCAGCACCGGCGACCACGGCGTGCGCGGGCAGATCGTGTTCCGTTTCTAACTCTCGCCGCAGGTTGCGAAGCGGCGCGCGCGTGGCCTATCGTCCGGATAGTTGTTCCGGGACCATTGCCATGCGCTTTGATAGGCCACTCGACCGCCGCTCGTTCCTCGCCCTCACCGCCGGCGGCGTCGCCGCGCCCCTGCTGCCGCGCATCGCCCACGCCGCGCCGCATCGATTCACTCACGGCGCGTTCGAGGTGACGGTGGTGAGCGACGGGCATCTGGTGCTGCCGACGAGCTTCATCGCGCCGGACGCGCCCCCGGCAGAACGCAACGCCGCGCTCGCCGCCGCGAAGCAGACCGGCCAGCAATACGACTCGCCGACCAACATCACGCTGATCAAATCCGGCGACGACCTGATCCTGATCGACATGGGCTCCGGCGATCGCTTCATGCCGACCGCCGGCAAGCTGTTCGACAATCTCGAAGCGGCCGGCATCGACCGCGGCAAGATTACCAAGGTGGTGTTCACCCATGGCCACCCGGATCATCTCTGGGGCCTGGTCGACGAACTCGACGATCCGCGGCTGCCGAAAGCGTCGTTTTATGTCGCGGCGGCGGAATGGGATTTCTGGCAGGGCGACAACGCCACGCGCGGCCTGCCGGAAGAACGCGCCGGCTTCGTCACCGGCGCGCGCCGCAATTACGCGGTGATCAAGGACCGCGTGACGATGTTCAAGCCGAACGATGAGATCGTTAGCGGCCTGCGCGTTCTCGCGACCCCCGGTCACACCCAGGGCCATGTCTCGCTGGAACTGGCCGGTGGCGACGGCCTGATCGTCGGCGGCGACGTGCTGACTCACGAAATCGTCTCATTCGCGAACCCGGACTGGCGCATGCCAGCCGATCACGAAGCCGAGCGCGCCATCGCGACCCGCAAGACCGTGCTGGATCGTCTCGCCAAGGATCGCGCGACGCTGATCGGTTTCCACCTGCCTTATCCGGGCGTCGGCAGGGTGGAGAAGAAGGACAACGCCTATCGCTTTGTCCCCGCTTGATGTTTTTGCCGTGTTTTCTTCACGCGTCACTTCGCTCGAAAACGCTTTAACGCAAAACGCCAGCCCGGACCGCGTCCGGACTGGCGCATCACAAATCCGAAATCAGTGCGTCAGGCGACGGTCGAGGTCGCGACGCCCTTGTCCTTGAACATCGACTGCAACTCACCCGCCTGGAACATCTCGCGCACGATGTCGCAACCGCCGACGAATTCGCCCTTCACATAGAGCTGGGGGATCGTCGGCCAGTTCGAATACTGCTTGATGCCGTCGCGCAGCTCGAGAGACTCCAGCACGTTGAGGCCCTTATAAGGCACGCCGATATGGTCGAGGATCTGCACGACCTGCCCCGAAAATCCGCACTGCGGGAACTGCGGGCTGCCCTTCATGAACAGCACCACGTCGTTGCTGGTCACTTCGTTGCGGATGAAGTCCTGAATGCTCATGTCGTCTGCCTTTGCTGCCTGTCGCAGCGGTGGTTGGTCGGCCGGAATGAACCTCGGTCGGTGCCTGACACATCGTATCTTTGGGCGGCGAACGCAAGTCCTCGTTGGTCGAGTCCTCGTTGGTCGAGGCCTCGCCGGCCGAGGCCCCCTTGGTTAAGCCTGCCCTGCCAGCCCTGAAAGCGGCTCAGCCTTCCGGCGTACCCGTCTGCAAGGCCAAAGCGTGCAGCTTGCCGCCCATCTGGCCCTGGAGCGCCTGATAGACGATCTGGTGCTGCTGAACGCGGGATTTGCCCTTGAACGAGGCGGAAACGACCGAGGCGGCGTAGTGATCGCCATCGCCGGCGAGGTCGCGGATGGTGACGTCGGCGTCCGGCAGGGCCGCCTTGATGAGGCGTTCGATCTCGCCCGCATCCATTGCCATGGTGATGTTCGCTCCTTCGGATTCCGGGGCTTGATGCTCCCAGGATTCATGCCGTCCCGCTGGATCGGGCGGGGTCCGCGTGAATCGCCCAGCATTATGCCAGAATTGGGGTCGATATGCCCCGATGCGGCATCCCGGCACGGGCCTTTGCACGGAATTCCGAAAACCCGCCCGGTTCCGGCACAAATGCACGGCCCCCGCGTTGATCCGCGGGAGGAACGCCCGTCACCCAACAGGGGATGTGCCCGCTATGTACGACACAGCTTTACTGGTCGCCTCGGCGTTGAGCCTGGCGCTGCTGGTCGCGTTTTCGGAATTGCCGCCGCCACCCGACTAAAGCGGCTTATTGCCCCGCCCCGGCCATGTAGCCGGGCAGCCAGCCCTCGAACCGCCGGTTGAGGTCCGCCACCACCAGCGGACGCTCGCCCGGCAGGGACAGCGCATCGCCACCGGTGACGCCGATCCGCTCGACCAGCACGCCCGCGTCGCGGGCGCGTTCGATCACCGGCCCGGCGGACGACGCCGCCACGGTGACGACGTAGCGCGCCTGATCCTCACCGAACCAGTAGGCGTGCGGCGGCGTGTCATCCGGACCCGCTGTCAGTGTCGCGCCGATGCCGGAGGCCATCGCCATCTCGGCCAGCGCCACCAGCAAGCCGCCGTCGGAGACGTCGTGCACCGCCGTGACAGCGCCGTCGGCAATCAGGCCACGCACCAGATCGCCGTTCTCGCGCTCCTCGATCAGATCGACCGGCGGCGGCGCGCCCTCTTCGCGGCCGCAGACGTCGCGCAGATAGAGCGACTGGCCGAGCCAGCCCTGCGTCTCGCCGATCAGCAGGATCGCCTCGCCGGCCGCCTTGAAGGCGATGGTTGCGGATTTCTGGAAATCATCGATCACGCCGACGCCGCCGATCGACGGAGTCGGCAGA
>JAHBZF010000101.1 GCA_019635575.1 Pseudolabrys sp.
CGCGACAGGTCCGCGAGCGTCAATCGTTTCGGCGAGCCGCTCAATCGCTCGGCGCGGGAGCGGTCCTGTCGTCGCCCGGCGGTCTGACGGGCTTCCCTATCGTTTTTTACGACCTCGAAGGTATCGCCCGCATCCGGCGCGGAGTTGAAGCCGATGACCTCGACAGGCATCGCGGGAGCCGCTTTTTGAAGACGTTCGCCGCGCTCGTTGGTCATGGCGCGGACTTTGCCGAAGGCAAGACCTGCTACGATGCTGTCCCCGACGCGCAGAGTACCGGACTGTACCAGTACCTTCGCGACCGGCCCGCGTCCTGGCTCGACGGAGGCTTCCACGATAGTCCCGCTGGCATGGCCATGCGGGTCGGCTTTCAGTTCGTGGAGGTCGGCCACGAGCAGAATGTATTCCAGCAGGTCGGGAATGCCGTCTCCTTTCAGGGCAGAGACAGGAACTGCAATCACATCACCGCCATAGTCTTCGACAACGAGATTATGTTCGGTCAACTGCTGCTTGATGCGGTCGGGGTTCGCGTCCGGCTTGTCGATCTTGTTGATCGCGACGATCATCGGCACCTTCGCCGCCTTGGCGTGGTTGATGGCTTCAACCGTCTGCGGCATCACGCCGTCGTCGGCGGCCACCACCAGCACGACGATGTCGGTCACCTTCGCGCCGCGGGCGCGCATCGCGGTGAAGGCCGCGTGGCCGGGCGTGTCGATGAAGGTGATCTTCTGGCCGCCCGGCGCTGTCACCTGATAGGCGCCGATATGCTGCGTGATGCCGCCGGCTTCGCCGGAGACCACTTCGGCCGAGCGGATCGCGTCGAGCAGCGAGGTCTTGCCGTGGTCGACGTGGCCCATGATGGTCACGACCGGCGGGCGCGGCTCGAGATTGCCTTCCTCGTCGGGCGCGTCGAACAGGCCTTCCTCGACGTCGGATTCAGCGACGCGCTTGACAGTGTGGCCGAGTTCTTCGGCGATCAGCTGCGCGGTGTCGGCGTCGATCACGTCGTTGATGGTCGCCATCTGGCCCTGCTTCATCAGCAGGCGGATGACGTCGACCGCGCGTTCCGACATGCGGTTGGCGAGATCGGAGATCGTGATCGCTTCCGGGATCGTCACTTCGCGAACGATCTTTTCTTTCGGCTCGTTCGAGGCGTGACCCTTCAGGCGCTGGGTGCGGCGACGGAACGACGCGACCGAACGCTCGCGCACTTCGCCGGCGTTGAGCGCATTGACCAGCGTCAGGCGGCCGCGCTGCTTCTCGGCGCCGGGACGCGGCGCGGCGGGACGAGCGGGCGCAGCCGGACGCGGACCGGCACCACCGCCAGGACGGCGGCGCGGTGCTTCGTCTTCTTCGGCTTCCAGCGTGAGCTTCGGCGCGGCGGCCGGACGCTTCGGCTGCTCCTCGGCACCGAGGCGCTTCTTGGCGACCTCGCCGGCCTTGCGCTTGGATTCCTCTTCCTTCTTGAGGCGGTCCTCTTCCTCGCGTTTGCGGGCCTCGGCCTTCTCGCGCTCCTCGCGTTCGGAGGCTTCGCGGATGGCACGGCGCGCGGCTTCTTCCTCGGCGATGCGGCGCTCTTCGGCGTCGCGCAGCTTGGAATCGGCGAGCGCTGCGGCGCGCGCGTTGCGCTCCTCATCGGTGAGCGTGCGCAGCACGACGCCGGACGGCTTCGGCGCAGGCGCGGCCGGCTTTGCGACGGCGGGTTTCTTCGGCGCTTCGGCGACCGGTGCTTCCTGCTTCGGAGCGGGCGCGGGCGCAGCGGCGGAGCCGCCGACGCTGCGGCGCTTCACGGTCTCGACCACGACCTGCTTGCTGCGGCCATGGCTGAAACTCTGGCGCACGACGCCGGTCTCGGTCCGCGGCTTCAGCGTCAGCTTGCCGGGGGCGCTGAGTTTCTTCTCACCGGGGTTCTTGGTCTCAGTCATTCCGTTACGATTCCGATCCTCAAAACTCAGGCGTCCGCGCGTGGCGCCCCATGATGATTTGGTTCGTCAGGCGCGCAAAACCGCGCAAGGCGCGAAGCGCGTGCTACGAAGGTGGTTGTCGCGGGGCCGGCGAGCAGGGCTGCATGTACCACATTTGCGCGCCCGAGTGCCAAATCCAATTGTTCGACCGAAAACGCCTCGATCACCGGCAGATCGGCGGAACCACCCCGTAAATAGGCATTTATCTTGCGCTTTCCATCCTCCGCGCCGTCTTTGGCGTGCAGAATGGCCACCGCCTGGCCGCGGGACAGCGCATTTTCGACCTTGGCAGCGCCGTGGAGCGCCAGCCCCGCCTTGCCGGCCATCGCCAGCGCGTCGAGGGCGGACTGCGCCAGCAGCTTTTCCGTCAAAGCGGCCAAATCGCCCGCCGGGCGGACCTCGGCCTTGAAACCGCGGGCAAACACGTTGCGTTTGACCGCTTCGGCCACCGTCGCGCGGGTCGCGGTGATCCAGAGCCCGCGGCCGGGCAGCTTGCGCTTCACGTCGGGGATCACCGCGCCGTCCGGCGCGCGGACGAAGCGGATCATCGCCTCGGTCGGCTGCGTCACCCGCGTCACCGCGCACAGGCGCTCGACCGCGGTGCCGGATTTCGGCCCGCGGTCCAGATCCTCGGTCGTGGGGGTTACAGCCAGCACGGCGGTCCTTGTCTCCCGATCAGGCCGGCTCCCCGGCTTCCTCGGCCGGGGCTTCTTCTTCCGCCGGCTTGGCGAGATCGGCCTCGCTGATCCAGCCGGCCTTGACGCGGGCCTGCATGATCAGCGTCTCCGCCTCGTCGCGCGACACGCCGAGACCGTCGAGATAGCCCTTGTGATGGGTGACCTCGCCGTCCTTGCGCTCGCTCCAGCCGGCGAGATCGTCGGTGGCGCAGCCGGCCAAATCCTCGACCGACTTCACGTCGTTCTCGCCGAGGGCGACCAGAATGCGGCCGGTGATGCCAGGCACGTCGGTGAGTTCGTCGGCGACGCCCAGTTCCTTGCGGCGGGCGTCGAGCTCGGCGTCCTGCTGTTCGAGGTATTCGCGGGCGCGCTGCTGCAACTCCTGCGCGGTTTCTTCGTCGAAGCCTTCGATGCCGGCGATTTCCTTCTCCTCCACCATCGCCAATTCCTCGATCGAGGAGAAGCCTTCGGAGGCGAGCAACTGGCCGACCACTTCGTCGAGGTTGAGCGCATCGACGAACACCTTGGTGCGGTTCTCGAAGTCGGCCTGGCGGCGCTCCGATTCTTCCTGCTCGGTGAGGATGTCGATATCCCAGCCGGTGAGCTGCGAGGCGAGACGCACGTTCTGGCCGCGGCGGCCGATGGCGAGCGAAAGCTGCGCGTCCGGCACCACGACTTCGATGCGGTTCTTGTCCTCGTCGAGCACGACCTTGGCGACTTCGGCCGGCGCCAGCGCGTTGACGACGAAGGTCGCGATGTCGGGCGACCACGGGATGATGTCGATCTTCTCGCCCTGCAACTCGTTCACCACCGCCTGCACGCGCGAGCCGCGCATGCCGACGCAGGCGCCGACCGGATCGACCGAAGAATCGCGCGAGATCACGGCGATCTTGGCGCGCGAGCCCGGATCGCGGGCAACCGCCTTGATCTCGACGATGCCGTCGTAGATTTCCGGCACTTCCTGCGCGAACAGCTTGGCCATGAACTGCGGATGCGTGCGCGAGAGGAAAATCTGCGGGCCGCGCGGCTCGCGGCGCACGTCGTAGATATAGGCGCGCACGCGGTCGCCGTTGCGGAAGGTTTCGCGCGGCAGCAGTTCGTCGCGGCGGATCACCGCTTCGCCGCGGCCGAGATCGAGCACGGCGTTGCCGTATTCGACGCGCTTGACGACGCCGTTCACGATCTCGCCGATGCGGTCCTTGTATTCGGCGTACTGGCGGTCGCGCTCGGCCTCGCGCACTTTCTGCACGATGACCTGCTTCGCCGACTGCGCGGCGATGCGGCCGTATTCCAAGGGCGGCAGCGTGTCGGCGATGGTGTCGCCGACCTGCGCGGCCGGGTTGTGGCGGCGCGCGTCTTCCAGCGTCATTTCGATCGCGGAGTTTTCGACGTTCTCGACCACCATCATGTGGCGCGAGAGGCGGAGTTCGCCGGTCTTGGCGTTGATCTCGGCGTGCACGTCGGTTTCCGCGCCGTAGCGCGAGCGCGCGGCCTTCGCGATCGCGTCTTCCATCGCAGCGATCACGATGCCGCGTTCGATCGCCTTCTCGCGCGCGACCGCGTCGGCGATCTGGAGGAGTTCGAGCCGGTTGGCGCTGACAGCCATGGTTCAGTCTCCTCGATGTCTCGCCGCATGCTTGTGCTTGCGGGAAGGTTTGGAAGGATTGCGCGGCTTTCCGCCGCCTTGGGATTCCGTCTCGGGTGTTTCGCTTTCGAGCGTGCGGCCTTCTGCCTTGGCGCGGCGCAGGGCTTCGGTGATCAGCGCATCGGTCAGAACGAGTTTGGCCTCGCTGATGTCGGCGATGCTCACGAGCAGTTCGACGATCTCGTCGCTGCCGTTGTCGGTCTCTTTCGCCGGCTCTTTCGTGACCTTGGCGTGCTTCGACGGCCTGGCGCCGGGTTTGCCGTGCGCCGGTTTGCGGTCGGTGTCGAGCTCGATGCGCGCGGCATCACCCTCGGTGCCGAGCAGCGTACCCTTGAAGCGGCGGCGGCCTTCCACCGGCACGGCGGTCTCGATCTTGACGCTGTGGCCGGCGTAACGGTCGAAATCGGATTTGCGCACCAGCGGCCGGTCGATGCCCGGCGAGGAAATCTCCAGCCGATAGGCGCTCTCCACCGGATCGGCGGCGTCGAGCACCGGCGAGAGATCGCGCGATACAGCCTCGCAGTCCTCGACCGACATGCTGCCGTCCGGCCGCTCGGCCATGATCTGAACAGTGCAGCCGGCCTCGCCGGTGACGCGCACCCGCACCAGCCGGCAACCCAGCGCCGCGAGCACGGGCTCGGCGAGCGCGGCGATCCGCGCCGGCAGGCCCGGTTCGACGATAAGCCGCGGCTCCGCGAAAGCGGCTGCGTCGGTCAGAGGTTGCGTCGTCTCGGTGTCGACCATCGGTTCTGTGCAATCGGTAACAAAAAAGGCGGGCCCCGCAGGACCCACCCTCAAACCCGATCGGATTGTGAGAATGTCGATTACGGTGGCGAATATAGCGGTTTTCCGGCGTCGCGCAAGGTTGGTCTGCCGGTCTGGCCGGTGCGCGGGGAACCCGGATAACCCTTCGTTCAGACCTTCATGCCTAAATTTGCGTAAAGCGGCCGGCCGGGATCCAGGGTTTCCGGCCGCCTGATGTTGTGACTGTATGTGTTTTTAGAGTTCCATGACGGCTTCCGCATCGCTGATTCCCGAACTGGAAGATGTGATCCAGAACGGCACGCCGGAACGGCGTGCGACGATGCTGCGCCAGGTCACGACCCTGTTCCTCGACGGCGCGCCGCAATTCGCCGACCAGCACATCACGCTGTTCGACGACGTGATGCTGTGTCTGGTGACGCAGATCGAGGCGCAGGTGCTGGCGGAATTGTCGCGCTCGCTGGCCCCGGTGGCGAATGCACCGGCCGGTGTGGTGCGCCGCCTCGCCCATGACGACAATATCGCGGTCGCCGGGCCGGTGCTGAAGCTGTCGTCGCAACTCGACGAGCCCGATCTCAAATTCATCGCCGAGACCAAGAGCCAGGCGCATCTGCTCGCGCTGTCGGGCCGCGACAGCATCAGCGAGAAAGTGAGCGACATTCTGGTGGAGCGGGGCGATCGCAACGTCGCCTACAGTGTCGCCGCCAATCCCGGCGCGCAGCTCTCCAACAATGCCTTCGCGCAACTGGTCGCCCGCTCGCAGGACGACAACGCGCTGGCGGAAAAGGTCGGCAGCCGGAACGATATTCCGCCGCGCCTGTTCCGCGATCTGCTGATCAAGGCCACCGATGTGGTGCAGCGCCGCCTGCTGGCGAGCGCGCGGCCGGAAACCCAGGACGAGATCCGCGCGATCCTCGAGCGCGTCTCCGGCGAGGTCGGTGCCAAGATCGGCGTCGTGCCGCGCGATTATTCCGGCGCGCTCGAGCGGATGCGCCAGCTTCACGCCGACGGTCTGCTTGGCGAACGCGAGCTTGCCGGATACGCGCAAGGACAGAGCTACGAAGAGACGATCGCCGCGCTCTCGGTGTTGTGCGCGGTGCCGGTCGACGTCATCGATCGCCTGCTGGCGGGCGAGCGGCCCGATCCGATCCTGATCCTCGGCCGTGCCGCGGGATTTTCCTGGGAGACGGTGCGCGCGATCATCGGCGTGCGGCCGGGCGGCAAGGGGACCTCGGCGCAGGGCCTGGAATCCGCGCGCGACAATTTCGACAAGCTCACCACGGCGACCGCGCAGCGCGTGGTGCGGTTCTGGCAGTTGCGGCCAGGCGCTTAAGCGGTGGGCGTTTAACGCAGGCTTTGCGCTGTCGCGTCTTTCCGAAAAATAAAATAGGCCGGCGTGCGGCCCTCGCGGATCGCCTTCGCCTCGTAGCGCGTGCGCACGAAACCGGGCCACGGCTCGCGCCAGTCGGCGGCAGTCTGCGCGGTCCATGCGAAGTCCGGCGAGCGCAGCACGCGCGCCAGCGTCCATCCGGCATAATGCGGGATGTCGGTGGCGAAGCGGAATTCGCCGCCCGCGCGCAACAGCCGCGCCAGCGCTTTCAGCGAGTCTGTCTGCACGAAGCGGCGCTTCCAGTGGCGCCGCTTGTGCCAGGGATCGGGATAAAGCAGATCGACCCGCGCCAGCGAGGCCGGCGGCAGCCACGGCAGCAGCACGGCGGCGTCGGCGAAATGCAGCCGCACATTGCGCAGGCCGGCGGCGTCGATCGCCGCCAGCGCCTTAGCCATGCCGTTGACGAAGGGTTCGACGCCAATGAAGCCCGTGTCGGGATGTTGCGCCGCCTGCGCGATCAGATGCTCGCCGCCGCCGAATCCGATTTCCATCCGCACGTCGTTGACAGGCGTTGCGAAGAGCGTGCGCAGGTCGGCCGGCGCGGGGTGTTTCAGATCGAGCGCGAGCTGCGGCAGCAGCGTCTCGAACAGCGCGGCCTGTCCGTCGCGCAGGGGATGCCCTTTGCGGCGGCCGAAGAAAGCGCGGGGTTCTTTGGGGTCGGCGGTCATCGATGGAATCTTAGCGCAAAAGAAAATGGCCGGGCGAGCCGGCCATTTTAGAGTTTTGATCGCAAGAAGATTTAACGCACGGCGCTCTTGATCTGCGCGGCGAGATCCGTCTTCTCCCACGAGAAACCGCCGTCCTTGTCCGGCGCGCGGCCGAAGTGGCCGTAAGCGGCGGTGCGGCGATAGATCGGCCGGTTGAGCTTCAGCGTGCGACGAATGTTGGTCGGCGTAAGCCGGAACAGCTGCGGCAAAATCTTCTCGAGCTTGCGCTCGTCGACCTGGCCGGTGCCGTGGGTGTCGACCAGGAACGACATCGGCTCGGCGACGCCGATCGCGTAGGCGATCTGGATCGTGCAGCGGTCGGCGAGGCCGGCGGCCACCACGTTCTTGGCGAGATAGCGCGCGGCGTAAGCGGCCGAGCGGTCGACCTTGGTCGGGTCCTTGCCGGAGAACGCGCCGCCGCCGTGCGGCGCCGCGCCGCCGTAGGTGTCGACGATGATCTTGCGGCCGGTGAGGCCGCAGTCGCCATCCGGGCCGCCGACGACGAAGTTGCCGGTCGGGTTGACCAGGAAGTCGGACGGACGCTTCGGCATCCAGCCCTTCGGCAGCGCGGATTCGACGGCGGTGCCGATCATCTCCTTGATCAGGCCCGGCGAATACTTCTTGCCGTTGCGGCTCTTTTCATTGTGCTGGGTCGAGACGACGACCTTGGTGCAGCCGACCGGCTTGCCGTCGACATATTGCACCGTGACCTGGCTCTTGGCGTCGGGCTGCAGGTCGGCGAGCGACTTGGAGCGGCGCTTGTCGGACAGAACCTTGAGGATCTTGTGCGCGAAATAGATCGGCGCCGGCATGAACGAGTTCTTCTCATAGACCTCGCTCTCATTGCAGGCGAAGCCGAACATCATGCCCTGGTCGCCCGCGCCTTCCTCTTCGCCGCTCTTCTTCTTCTTGGCGTTGACGCCCATGGCGATGTCGGGCGACTGGCCGTGCAGCAGCACTTCCACGTCCGCGCCGTGATAGGAGAAGCCATTCTGGTCGTAGCCGATATCCTTGACCACGCCGCGCGCGATCTCGGTGATCGCCTCGCGATCGACCACGGAGACGCCGTGGATGTCGCGGAAGAACTGGCCGCGGCCTTCGCCGGCGATGACGATCTTGTTGGTGGTGGTCAGGGTTTCGCAGCCGAGCCGCGTGTTCACCTGGCTGTCATCGGCGATGCCGAGCTTGACGTCGCGTTCGAGGAACGCGTCGAGGATCGCATCCGAGATCTGGTCGCTGACCTTGTCCGGATGGCCTTCCGAAACCGACTCGCTGGTGAACAGGTAGTTCTTGTGCGCCACTGCCGACACTCCCTCCGAAAGCGCGCCAATCCGCGCCAAAGAATTCTGACTATGAATCCGGGGTGTTCTTGCAGCGTGACCGCGCAAGGTCAAGATGCGGGCCGCCGTGGGCGCAACCCACGCCGCCGGATTGTCCGATCCCGTTCCGACCCGCGTCGCGGTGGGCTGGCGCGAGCGGCCCGCTTCGATGTTGTCAGCCGCTCTGGTCGTCGCCCGCCATTTCCTCGACGAGATCGACGATGCGCCGCCGCAGCTTGGCATCCTTGATCCGGACGAAGGCGCGCGTCAGCGCGAGACCATCCGAGGTGGCGAGGAAGTCGGAGATATAAGCGGGCGAGGGCGCTTCGCTGAGGCCGTCCACTTCATGGCCGGTCGCGGGCGCGCCTTCGAAGAAGAACGACACCGGGACCTGAAGAATCCCGGAAATCTGTTGCAGGCGGCTGGCGCCGATCCGGTTGGTGCCTTTTTCGTATTTCTGAATCTGCTGAAAGGTGAGGTCGAGCGCGTCGCCCAACTTCTCCTGACTCATTTCAAGCATCATTCTTCGCATGCGCACGCGGCTGCCCACGTGCTTGTCGATCGGATTGGGCGCTTTCTTGGCCATACAATTTCTTCTCCTGGTGTCCGATGTGCGCCCGACTATGTCTTTTTTTACCGTCGGCACTGTTCATATCTGTACGGAGAACGCAAGGTCGTCTTAGGGGAACGACTTGTGCTCAGCAGCATAAATTTAAGTTATACTTCCCGTTTTCTCTTTGAATTGAAGTATTTGTCACAAGCGTGATTTTAAAAATGGCAACTGTGTGACGGAATGTCTGTATTTCCGGCGCCGTCAACCGGAATCGGCCACGCGGTTGCATCCGCTATCTGTCACAATTGCGAGTCTAGGCGGCCGCAAAGCCTTGAAAACGGCAAGTCCAGGTGGGGCGATGCTTCAATAAACGCGCCGCCTGCGCCGCAACACCCATCCGAGTGCGGCGATGACGATCAAGGCGGCCGGTGCGTCACCGAGCCGCGCATAGACGGTCGCCGGCAATGCTTTGGGCAGCGGCGCATCGAGCACGCCCTCGGCGCCGAGCGGCAGCGACGCGATGACCCGGCCGGCCGGATCGACCACCGCGGAGATGCCGTTGTTCGCGGCGCGCACCAGCGGCAACCCTTCCTCGATGGCGCGCACGCGCGCCTGCTGGAAGTGCTGATAGGGACCGGTGCTGATACCGAACCACGCATCGTTGGTCAGGTTCAGAATCCAGCCGGGGCGTGGCTCGTTCGTGGGCAGCACGCCGGGAAACACGATCTCGTAGCAGATCAGCGGCAGGAACGGCGGCGCACGCGGTGTCGTCATCACCCGGCGGCGGTCGCCTTCGAGAAAGCCGCCCGAGACCTTGGTGAGTTGCATCAGGCCGAGCTTTTCCAGCAGCGACTGGAACGGCAGATACTCTCCGAAGGGAACAAGGTGAACCTTGTCGTAGATGCCGAGCACCGAGCCGTCGCCGTCGATCGTGTAGATCGAATTGTAGGCGCGCGTGATGCGGCCGTTCGGCGGCACGGTTTCCGGCGCGCGCACCGAGCCGGTGATCAGCACCGTGTTCGCCGGCAAGAGGTCCGCGATCTGCGCCATCGCATCCGGCTCGCGCGTCAGGAAAAACGGAAACGCCGATTCCGGCCAGATCAGATGCGTGACGTCGGCGACGCCGGTCGACTGCGGGCCGGTGGCGCGATCGGACAGCTTCAGATAGCGGTCCATCACCTGCTGCTTGGCGGAATAGTTGAACTTGGTGTCCTGCGGCAGGTTGGGCTGCATGATGCGCAGCTTCACGCCCGGCACCAGCGCGGTGGGATGCGCCCACAGCGCCAGCGTGCCGTAGGCGGCCATCACCACGAGCGTCAACGCGGCGAGCGCCGGCGTGCGCCACGGATGCCGCGTGTCGGCGCGTTCGTCCACGAGCACGGCTGGCGACGCGACGACAGCGATGGCGATGAAGGTCATGCCCCACATGCCGATCAGCGCCGCGTTCTGCGCCAGCACCAGCGGCTGCGTCAGCGCATAGCCGAACAGATTCCACGGGAAGCCGGTGAGCATGTGGCCGCGCAGCCATTCGGCGATGGTGAGCGTGACCGCGAGCGCGAGGATGCGCAGCGGCCCGCGCACCCAGATGAGCCGCGCGGCAGCGAGCCCCGCCGCGGTGAACAGCGCGAGATAAGCGGGCAGTCCGGCGACCGCGACCGGCAGCAGCCAGCCGAAGGTCTTGGCGTCGACCAGGAACGCGTAGCCGATCCAGTAAAGCCCGGCGACGAAATAGCCGAAGCCGAAACACCATCCGGTCCACGCGGCGGACCACAGCCCGCGCGTGCGGCCGGCGGCGGCGCCGTCGATCAGCCAGACCAGCACCGGAAAGGTGATGAACAGGATCGGCCAGGCGTTGAACGGCGCGACCGCGAGCGCCGAGACGGCGCCGGCCGCGAGCGCGATGGCGGCGCGGCGCCAGCCCCAGGCCAGCACGATTGCATGATGCCAGCGTTTGAGCGTCACTTGAACGTCACGTGGGTCCGGTCTTGGAGGGTGGGATGTTGTCGTCGAACGGCGAAGGCGGCGCGACTCCGGCCAGCACGGCGTCCGGCTCGCGGCGTCGCTCGGCAGCATCGCGGCGGTCCTTGAGCCGATAGATGCGCGCGCGCTTGACGCGGCGCGGATCGGCATCGACCACCTCGATCTCGAACTGTTCGGGGCCGGGGACGATCTCGCCGCGCACCGGCACGCGTCCGGCGCGCGCGCTGAGATAGCCGCCAAGCGTGTCGACATCCTCGGCGGTCTCGCCGGGATCGAAATCAGGGCCGACCACGCGCGTCACGTCCTCGAGATTGGTGCGGGCATCGGCGAGGAACGAGCCGTCCGGCTGCGCCACCACAGCCGGCGCCGCGTCGTCGTCGTGTTCGTCGGCGATGTCGCCGACGATCTCTTCGACGATGTCCTCGATCGAGATGAGGCCGTCGGTACCGCCATATTCGTCGACCACCAGGGCGAGATGGATGCGTGTCGCCTGCATCCGCGCCAGCAGGTCGATGCAACGCATCGACGGCGGCGTGAACAGCATTTCGCGCACGATCTTGGCGGACGACAGCGGCATCGCCAGATCGACCGATTTGAGGTCGAGCCCCGCCGGCAGCGGTTTCTTGCGCTTGCTCGGTTTCGCCGGCGGCTCGGTGGCGCGCGCGGTGATGAACGCGATCAGATCGCGGATATGCACCATGCCGATCGGATCGTCGAGTGTGTCGTTGTAGACGACGAGGCGCGAATGCTCCGCCTTCTCGAACACGCGGATCAATTCGCCGAGGGAGATATCCTGCTGCACGGCGACGATATCGGCGCGCGGCACGCGCACGTCGCTGATGCGGCGCTCGCGCAAGGCGAGGATGTTCGCCAGCATCGTCCGCTCGATCGGCGAGAAGCCGCTGGCGTCGTCGGCCTCCAGCACGTCCTTGAGTTCGGCGCGGGTCGATTCCGTCTTGCGGCCGAACAGCGTGCGCAACACGCGCCGCAGCCAGCCGCCATTGCCGTGATCACCGTTGCCGATGACGACCGGAAGGTGCCGCGGCTCGTAAGGTTGTCCGGGCGTGTCGGTGGGCGGGCGGTCAGGCATGCGGCCGCTCCGCGTCCGCATAGGGATCGGCGATGCCCAGTCGGGCCAGAATCTTGCGCTCGAGCGCTTCCATCGTCTCGGCTTGCCGACTCATGACGTGATCGTAGCCGATGAGGTGCAGAAATCCATGCACCGCCAAATGCGACAGGTGATGGAGAAAAGCCTTGTGTTCGGCCTTCGCCTCGCGCGCGAGGGTCTCGTAGGCGATGACGATATCGCCCAGCAGCGGCTGTTTTGCGCCATTCCCTTGGCCGGGAGCCTGCGCGGCGGGAAACGACAGCACGTTGGTCGCCTTGTCGAAGCCGCGCCATTCGTGGTTGAGCACGCGGATCGCGCGGTCATGGGTGAGCATCACCGAGACCTCGAAGTTCTTGCGGCGCGTGGCCGCCGCCGCCGCATCGATAGCGGCGCGGATCGTCCGCTTGGCGCGCGGCTGCGCGCGCCAGCGCGCCGAGTTCACCATGATGTCGACGGTGCCGCTCATTCCTTGTCGCGGGCTTCTTTGCCGCGCGTGGTGCGGGCGGGCGCCGCGCGGTCGTAGGCCGCGACAATGCGCGACACCAGTTCATGCCGGATCACGTCCTCGGCGCCGAACGCGGCGACGCCGATGCCCTCGACGCCCTGCAAAAGCCGTAGCGCCTCCGACAGGCCGGAGGTCTGTCCGGCCGGCAGGTCGATCTGCGTTGGATCGCCGGTGACGATCATGCGGCTATTCTCGCCGAGACGGGTGAGAAACATCTTCATCTGCATCGACGTGGTGTTCTGCGCCTCGTCGAGGATGATCACGGCATTGGTCAGCGTGCGTCCGCGCATGAAGGCGAGCGGTGCGATCTCGATCTCGCCGCCCTGCAGGGCGCGCTCGACGATGCGCGCATCCATCAGGTCATAGAGCGCATCGTAGATCGGGCGCAGATAGGGATCGACCTTCTCGCGCAAATCGCCCGGCAGGAAGCCGAGCCGCTCGCCCGCCTCCACGGCCGGCCGCGTCAGGATGATGCGATCGACTTCCTTGCGCTCGAACAGTTGAGCGGCATAGGCGACGGCGAGCCAGGTCTTGCCGGTGCCGGCCGGCCCCACGCCGAACACCAGCTCGTGGCGCTTGAGCGCGCGGATGTAGGAATCCTGTGCGGCGGTGCGCGCGCGTACCGGGCGTTTGCGCAGGTTGATGGTCTCGAATTGCGACTTCGCAGTCTTGGCGTCGTATTCGAACAGCGAGCCCTGTGCGATCACCGCGCGGATCGCGCCCTCGACGTCGCCCTGCGAGAGATCGTGTCCCTGATTGGCCTGGCCATACAATGTCTCGAGCACGCGGCGCGCGGCATCGCAGCCGTCGCGGCTGCCTGCGATGGTGATGTGGTTGCCGCGGGAGTCGACGACCACGCCGAGCCGTCGCTCGATCAGCGCGAGATTCTGGCCGTAAGGACCGACGAGGGCGGAAACGGCGCGGTTCTCGTCGAAGTCGATGACGACCTGGGTCTCCGGCGGAACTTGCATGTCGCGGTCGATTTTGCGGCTGGGAACGAGCGAGGGCGAATCCGGTGCGCTTTTTGCCAAGGGCTCAGGCTCCAGTGGTCATACGGGATTCGGCAGGCTGCGCCGCGAACGAAGACGCGGCGAGATGGCCGAGCAGGCTGTAGCGCTCCAGGCTCTCGACATGCACGGGAAGGATCTTGCCGATGATGTCGGGCGAGGCCATCACATGGGCGGGCTGCAGATAGGCCGTGCGTCCGACGATCTGGCCTTCCTTGCGCGCGGGTCGCTCGAACAGCACATCGACGGTCGTGCCGATGACAGCCAGATTGAAGGCCGATTGCTGGCTGTCGATCAAGTGCTGGAGGCGCTCCAATCGCTCGTCCATTTCGGCCTGTGACACCGTCTCCTGCATCTCCGCCGCCGGCGTTCCTGGCCGCGGTGAATATTTGAACGAATAGGCTGCAGCGTAACCGATTTGCGTGACAAGTGCGAGGGTGGCGGCGAAGTCCTGTTCGCTTTCCCCGGGAAAGCCGACGATAAAATCCGATGAGAATGCAATGTCTTGACGCACGCGCCGGAAACGCTCGATGACGTCAAGATATTCGGCGGCGGTATGCCTGCGGTTCATGGCCGCGAGGATGCGGTCGGAGCCGGACTGCACGGGCAGATGGAGATACGGCATCAGCGCCGGCAGGTCGCGATGGGCGGCGATCAGGGATGTGTCCATGTCGCGCGGGTGGCTGGTGGTATAGCGCAGGCGCGCCACGCCGGGCATCTCCGCGAGCCGCTCCAGCAGCATGCCGAGCGTCCATGCGCGGCCGTCCGGCCCTTCGCCGTGATAGGCATTGACGTTCTGGCCGATGAGAGTCAGCTCGCGCACGCCCGCGTCGACCAGCTGCTCGGCCTCGGCCAGGATCTTGACGACGGGGCGCGACATCTCGGCGCCACGCGTATAGGGCACCACGCAGAAGGTGCAGAACTTG
>JAHBZF010000102.1 GCA_019635575.1 Pseudolabrys sp.
TCTCGAGCACCACGCGGTACTGATTCATCGCCGCGTACGTGGTCGCGATCTGACGCTGCCCGAACGCGTTGTACAGCACCGCGTCGAGGTCTCGCGGCGTGATCCCGAGGCGCGAAGCGGAGTCGCGATCCATCTCCAGCCCGAGCTCGAGCCCCGCGCTCTGCTGATCCGTGTTCACGTCCTTGATCTGCGGCACCTTCCGCAAGCGCTCGAGGAGCTTCGGCCCCCAGAAGCGCAGCTCCTCGAGGTCCGCGTCCTGGAGCGTGTACTGATATTGCGTGCGCGACCCTCGCCCGCCCACGCGCACGTCCTGCGTGGCCTGGAGGAACAGGTTCACGCCCTCGATCTGCGCGAGCTTCCCCCGCAGCCTCCCGATGATCACGTCCGCCTTCGGCCGCTTCCCCGAGCGGAGCTCGACGAAGACGGTGCCCGTGTTCCCCGTATTGCCGCCGCCGCCCGAGCCCACGAACGCGACCACGTGCGCCACGTCCTTGTCCTCCGACAGCGCCTTCAGCACGCGCTCCTGCCGCGCCTTCATGGCGGGGAAGCTCACGTCCTGCGGCGCCTCCGAAAATCCCATCAGCATGCCCACGTCCTGCTGCGGGAAGAGGCCCTTCGGTATTTCGATATAGAGAAAAACGCTCGTGGCGATGGTCGCCACCGTGATCAATCCCACGATGATGCGCCGCCGCAAGACCCAGCGCAGCATCCGCTCGTAAATACGAAGTACGAAATCGAAGACCGCCTCCGTAATTCGATATGCGCGCCCGTGCTGACCGTCGTCCTTTCGCAGCAGCTTCGCGCACATCATCGGCGTGAGCGTGAGCGAGACCACCGCCGAGATCAGGATCGCGACCGTCAGCGTGAGCGCGAACTCGCGGAACAGGCGGCCGACCACGTCGGTCATGAACAGCAGCGGGATCAGCACCGCGATCAGCGAGATGGTCAGCGAGATGATGGTGAAGCCGATCTCGCGCGCGCCCTTCAGCGCGGCCTCCATCGGGGATTCGCCGTTCTCCATGTGGCGGACGATGTTCTCGATCATGACGATGGCGTCATCGACCACGAAGCCGGTGCCGATGGTCAGCGCCATCAGCGACAGATTGTCGAGCGAGAATCCGCAGAACCACATCACCCCGAAGGTAGCGATGATCGATAGCGGCAGCGCCACGGCGGCGATGATGGTGGCGCGGATCGTTGACAGGAAGATCAGCACGACGAGAACGACGAGAACGACGCTCAACATCAGCGTGAATTGCACGTCATGGATCGAGGCGCGGATCGTCACGGTGCGGTCGTTGACCACGGTGAGACGCGCGGCGGCGGGCAGCGCGCGTTGTAGCCGCGGCAGTTGCGCGCGGATGCGCTCGACCGTATCGATCACATTGGCGCCCGGCTGACGCTGTACGTCGATCACCACCGCCGGCTTGCCCTGATACCAGGCGCCGACCTTCACGTTCTCCATTCCCTCGACGACATTGGCGATGTCGCTGAGCAGCACGGGCGCGCTGTTCTTGTAGGTGATGACGATCGACTTGTAGGCGGCGGCGTTGCCGATCTGATCGTTGGCGGCGATGGTGTAGGACTGCTGCGCGCCGTCGAGCGAGCCCTTCGGGCCGGCGACATTGGCGCCGACGATGGCATTGCGCACGTCTTCGAGGCCGATGCCATAGGCGGCAAGTCGCGACAGGTCCGCTTGAATGCGGATGCCGGGACGCAATCCGCCCTGCACCGAGACCCGGCCGACGCCGGAAATTTCCGAGAGGCGCGGTGCCATCAGCGTGTCGGCGAGATCGCTGAGTTGCCGCATCGACACCGCGTCGGAGGTCAGCGCGAGGGTGACGATCGGCGTGTCGGCCGGGTTCACCTTGGAATAGAGCGGCGGATAGGGGAGGTTGCGCGGCAGGGTCGAGCCGGCGGCGTTGATCGCCGACTGTACGTCCTGCGCGGCGGCGTCGATGTCGCGGTTGAGGTCGAACTGCAGCGTGACCTGGCTGATGCCGAAGCTCGACGACGAGGTCATGCTGGCGAGCGAGGGGATCTGCCCGAACTGCCGCTCTAGCGGCGCGGTGACGAGCGCGGTCACCGTGTCCGGGTTGGCGCCGGGCAGTTGCGTCGTCACCTGGATCGTCGGGAAGTCGACCTGTGGCAGAGCGGAGACCGGCAGCCACCAGTATCCGAGCAGTCCTCCCAGCATCACCGCCACCGCGAGCAGCGAGGTCGCGATCGGCCGGCGGATGAAGGGCGCCGAGACGTTCATCGGAACGGGATACTCACTGTGACGCTGCGCGCGCCGGCGTGATCGGTGACGGTGCGCTTTGCGAGGTGTCGGAACGCTGCCGCTCGCGGCGCGGCTGGCCATTCCGGCGCGAGGTCGCGGGCGGCGTCGCGCCTGGTTGAGACTGCGCGTCGGGATCGGAGATTTTCACCTCCTTGCCGTCGGCAAGCTGCGAGAAGCCGGTGGTGACGACGCGCTCGCCCGGCTCGACGCCGCGGGCGATCACCGACTGGTTCTCGTCCTGCATCGTCAGCGTCACCGGGCGCTGCTGCACCTTGTTCTCGGCATTGACCACATAGACGAAGGTGCCGGTGGAACTGCGCTGCACCGCGCCGGTCGGCACCACCACCACCTGCTGCAAGATATTGACCGTCAGTCGTACGTCGACGAACTGGCCGGGCCACAGCTGCTGGCTGGCGTTGGGAAATTCGGCCTTGAGCTTCACCGTGCCGGTCGACTGGTCGATCTGGTTGTCGACCACCTGCAGCGTGCCCTTGTCGATCAGCGCGCCGGTGTCGGACTGCAGCGCCTCGACCGTCAACGGGCCTTTGGCGAAGGCGGCGTTGATTTGCGGGATGGTCTGCTGCGGCAGGTTGAACATCACATTGATCGGCTTGAGCTGGGTCAGCACCACCAGCCCGGTGGAGTTGGCGGCGCGCACCACGTTGCCGACGTCGACCATGCGGATGCCGGTGCGCCCGTCGATCGGCGCGGTGATCTTGGTGTAGCCGAGAATGGCGCGCGCGTTCTCGATCGCCGCCTGATCGGATTTCACCAGCGCCTCGAGCTGCGCGACCAAGGCGCGCTGGGTGTCGGCCTGCTGCCGGTTGATTGAATTGGTCGAAGCGAGTTTCTCGTAGCGGTCGAGGTCGAGCCGCGCATTGGCAAGCTGCGCTTCGTCCTGCGCTTTCTTGGCGATCGCCTGGTCAAGCGCGGCCTGATAGGTGGTCGGGTCGATCTCGGCGAGCACGTCGCCTTTGGCGACGTCCTGACCCTCATTGAAATTGATGCTGAGGAGCTTGCCGTCCACCTGCGGCTGCACGGTGACGGTTTTCAGCGCCCGCGTGGTGCCGACGGTTTCGAGATAGACCGGGACGTCTGCCTTCTTCGCCGCCGTCGCCAGCACCGGGACGGGCCCGGTCGCGCCGGCAAAGCGTCCGCGTCCGCGTTGCGCGGTCTGTGAGGAGCCACCGCCCGGCCATTCATAAACGACGACGGCCGCGACCGCGGCGATCAGCACGAGGCCGATCAGCCATCTGGTCCAGCGGCGCGTCGGGCGCCTATCGTGGCCGGTGTCGGGGTTATCGGGCATTCGCTTCCACGGGTTTGGGGAGCCAGCCACCGCCGAGCGCCTGGAACAGGCTGATCACCGCCTGCAGCCGCGCCAGGCGCACCTGCGCGAGCGCGTCTTCCGCCTGGAACAGGGTTTGCTGGGTCTGCAACACGGTCACGAGATCGACGGTTCCCTCGCGCAGCCGGGTCTCGGAAATCTCGAAGGCGCGGCGGGAGGCGACCACCGCCTCCTGCTGCAGCCGTTCGCGGATCGCGTTCTGCTGGATCGCCGCCAACGCGTTCTCCACGTCGGTGAAGCCGGAGATCACCGACTTGCGATAGTTCTGCAGCAATTCGTCCTGCCGGCCCTTGGCGAGATCGAGCTGCCCCTGCAGGCGCAGGCCGTCGAAGATCGGCTGCGTCAGTCCGGCGGCGAGATTGAAGAACGCGGATTCGGGCCGCATCAAGGTGCGCAGCGCCGCGCTCTGATAGCCGCCTTCGCCGGTCAGTGTGATGCTTGGCAGCATCGCCGCGCGCGCATTCTCGACATTGAAGCTCGCCGCCGCCAGCGCCGCCTCCGCCTCGCGGATATCGGGGCGCTGCGCGATCAGCTCGGACGGCAGGCCGGGCGTGACGCGTGGCACGGCGACCGAGCGCAGGCTGCCGCCGCGGATGGTGACGCGCTCCGGCGGGCGCGCGGTAAGAAGAGCAAGCGCATTGGCGTTCTGCCGCAGCGCGAGTTCGAGCGGCGGCACGGCAGCTTTCTGGGTCGCGAGCAGGCTTTCCTGCTGCGAGGTGTCGAGTTCGGACGCGGTGCCGGCATTGAGCCGCTGGCGGATGAGATCGAGCACCCGCTGCGCGCTGGTGATGTTGCGGCGCGCGACCGCAAGACGGTCCTGTGCCGCCAACACCTGGAAATAGGCGTTCGCGGCCGCCGCCATGGTGGTGAGCGTCACCACGTCACGGTCGAAGCGGCTGGCCACTGCGCTTTCCTCGGCGGAGCGCAGCGCGGCGCGGTTCTTGCCCCAGAAGTCGATCTCGTAGCTGCCGCTGAGTGACGCGGAATAGAGGCCGCGTTCCGAGGCGCCGCCGACGCCGGTCCCGGTCGACTGCGACGATCGCGATCGCGTGCCGCTGCCGCCGAGACTGACGGTCGGCAGCAGCGCCGCGCCGGAGACACGGGCCTGCGCGTCCGCCTGCACGATCCGCGCGATCGCCGCGGCGATGTCGAGATTGGCCTCGCGTGCCTCCTCGATGATCTGTGTCAGTTCGCGCGAGCGGAAGCTGCGCCACCAGTCAAGTCGCGGCAGCGCCGCTTCGGCGACTGCCGGATTGCGTGGGCCGGCACGATAATGCGCCGGGATATCGAGCGCCGGGTCGGGATTGTCGGTCAGCAGGCAGCCGCCAAGCGGCAAAGCGAGGGCAGCGGACCCGACGGTCAGCAGCCGGCGGCGGAACGATCGATTTTTCAACACGGAACCCAACCCGAAACTCGAGGCTTTATCTTTGCCGCACCCCTGATCGGGGGAATCAGCGCGTATTGGAGCGCCAGTCGGCAAGCTTGCTCCGGCCGACCGTCGACATCCGCGCGGCTGCGGTCAAGACCACCCCGTGCAATACCTGGTAAAAACTCTCCCGGGCGGCGCGGCTGCCCGCTTGCGCGGTGCGCATCGCCGCTGCGTCAAAAGGTTCCGCCCGCAGCGCGGCACGAATATCGTCCTGTTTCCGATGGATGGCGTCGCGGGCCGCTTCCACCGCGTCGCGCTGCCGGGCGTATTCGGCGCGCAGCAGGTCGCCGTCGGCGGGCGGCAGCGTGGCGGCAATTCGCTCGATCTTGGAGAGATCGTTGCGCTCGGCCGTCTGCGTGGTGTCGAGCAGGTAGCGTACGCCCATCGCTCCGGCGATGCCGATGAAGAACAGGTTGAGCGCGAGCGACACCACCAGCAGCCAGCGGGGCTGCGCCGATGCGGGGGCACGGGAATGGGTGACGGCACTCATGACAACATCTCTCTGGCGATCACGGCCTCAGCCCGATCAATGGCTCGACGTCTTCGGTGAGGGACGGAAGATCGGAGGCGACGCTGGTGGCGGCGGCTTCGTCGATCCGTGTATCGAGACCGGCCATGCCGATGACGAAGCCGGCGGCGATGCAGGACGCGAACACCGCAACGCGCGGCCAGGCCGGCGCGAAATCCCAGTTCAGCAGGATCGCCGGCCAACGCAGCCAGTTTCCGCGCTGGCGCGGCAGCGGTGTCGCGGCAAGCTTGCGCAGGATGCGCGCCGCCGCCGCGTCGTCCGCCGGTGTCGCTGCCGATAGATGCCGCTGCAGCAGCGCGTCGAGCGGGTCATGCGTGGGTTTCTGCGGGGTTTTCTGATCGTTTGTCATGATCGTTCTCCGGATCGGAGCAACTCAGGATGTGAGGTCATCGCGTAACTCGCTGCGGAGCTTCTGTTTGGCGCGCACCAGCAGGGTTTCGAGCGCGGAAACCGACGTGCCGAGCGCCTCGGCCGCTTCCGCATTGCTGAGGCCGTCGCGATAGGTGAGCGCGATCGCGGCGCGCTGGCGCGGCGGCAGCGCATCGATCGCGGCATTGACGCGGCGATCTGCCTCGCTGGCCTCGAGCTGTTGCTCGACGCCGGGTGTGTTGTCGGCCGGATCGCCGGCGACGTCGAGCGGCAGCGGTGTGGCGCGACGTTTGCGGTCGAGGCAGAGATTGACCACGATCCGTGTGAGCCAGGTGCGGAACGAGGCCAGTGGTTGCCAGCGCGGCGCATGGGTCCAGACCCGTAACATGGCTTCCTGGGCGATATCCTCGGCATCGGCACCATTGCGCACGATATGCCGGGCGAGCGCCACAACCGATGCGAGATGCCGGCGCGACAGCGCGCGGAACGCGGCTTCGTCGCCGCGCCCGATTCGGGCCATGAGCGCTTCGTCACTGTCATCCATGCTCGGGCTGTCATCGGCATGCCGCGTCCGCGCATCCTAAAGCGTTGCGATGCCGATTAAACGTATCGCAACTGCGAAACCTGCGGGACGATAATTGCGGGGAAAAGTTCCGAGCGCTAACCCCTTGATTTTACTGCATTGCAATATGGGTCAAGCTGCCGGCGGCTTACCGGCGCCGGCCGGCGCGGCAAATCCGGCGATCCGCTTGTAGTTGTCCGACAGCGCCCGCAGCTCATCCTGGGTGATGTAGTCGTCGAGTCGCTCGAACGGCCGGTCGCCGACCAGTTCCTCGACCTTGATGTTGATGAAATCCGGCGGATGCGCGCGGTTGGTCTCGACGATCCGCGTGGTCGGCGCGAGGCGCGCCGCCTCATAGGCTTTCAATGCCGCCACAGGGTCGGCATGGGACGCCAATGTCTCGGCGAGCACGCGCGCATCGATCGCCGCCTGCGCCGAACCGTTGGAGCCGCGCGGATACATCGGATGCGCGGCATCGCCGGCGAGCGTGACGCGGCCGAAGCTCCACCGCGCGATCGGATCCTTGTCGACCATCGGGTATTCGAGGATTTGGTCGGCATCGCGGATCAGCGCGGCGACATCGAGCCAGTCGAACCGCCAATTCTCGTAGATCGCGTAGAAGTCCGACAGCTTGCCGGCGGTGTTCCAGTCGTTGGAGTGGCGGGTGTCGCGCTTGATCTCGGCCATCCAGTTGATGAGCTGTCGTCCTTCATCATCGATGTCGTCGATGATCGGATAGATCACGATCTTGCCGGTCAGGATCGAGCCGACGCGCATGTAAGTGCGCCCGCCCAGGATCGGCTTGTGCCGGGTGATTCCGCGCCAGGTATTGATGCCGGTGAACACCACCGTGTCGTCCGGATAGAACTGCTTGCGCACCGCCGACTGGATGCCGTCGCAGGCAATGGCGATGTCGGCGCGCACCGGCTCGCGTAGCGTGCCGCTCGCCGGATCGCGAAACCGGATGGTGACGCCGTTTGCGTCCTGCTCGACGCCGACGCAATCATGCGCCGTCTTCACCGCGCCGGGCATGCGCTCGCGCACGGCGTCATAAAGGATCATATGCAGGCGGCCGCGATGGATGCCGACTTCCGGATAGTCGTAGCCGCTGAAACGGCCGCGCGGTTCCTTGTAGATGAGCTGGCCGAAGCGGTTGAAGAAGCAGCTTTCGCGGTTCTCGATGCCGGCCTTGAGCAGCGTGTCGGCGAGGCCCAGCGCGGTGAATTCGCGCATCGCGTGCGGCAGCAGCGTGATGCCGACGCCGAGCTCCTTTAGCTCCGCCACCCGCTCATAGACCGTGCAGGCGATGCCGCGCGCTTTCAGATTGAGCGCCAGCGCGAGCCCGCAAATGCCGCCGCCGATGATCGCAACCTGCATGGAGCCTCCTGTCGCTGTCGCGTCTGCGAATGGACGGGATCGCCGAATCCCTGTCAACTTCGCCACGAGATGACGTCACCAGGCGATGATGCCGCGACTTAAGGGAGCGAACCGATGGACAAGGATGTGTACGACCGGGGCATGGCCAAACGCCGTGCGGTGCTGGGCGACGCCTATGTCGACAAAGCGATGGCAAATGTCGACGATTTCAATCGCGATTTTCAGCGCATCGTCACCCAGTATTGCTGGGGCGAGGCATGGGGCGATGCGACCCTGTCGCCGCGCGAGCGCAGTATCCTGAACCTTGGCATGATCGCCTGCCTCGGCAAGATGCACGAATTCGAGAGCCATTTCCGCGGCGCCATCAATAACGGCCTCAGCACCGATGAATTGCGCGCCGTGTTGACCCAAATCGCGGTTTATTGCGGGATTCCGGTCGGGGTCGACTGTTTCCGGGTGGGCCGGCAGGTCCTGGCCCAGATCGAGGCGGAGCCGGCCGGCAAGGGCGCCAACAAAGGGTGAGGGATTGGCGTCGGGATGGCATGAAAGCCACACCTCGGCATCAGCGATCACATTGACGATATTCGTCCAATTCTGGTCTTGAATGTGCCTTCATCCTGCGTCAGTGCAACGCCGACCTTCCGATCTGGGTGACCCAACGCATGATTCCCCGTCTCAATGGCAAAACCGCGAACCTGATCGCCGCTGTCGCCCTGGTGGCTGTCGTCCCCGCGGGTTCGGCTCTGGCTCAATATTCGTCCCCGCCGCCGGGTTACCGGTGGGGGCCGCCGCTCGCCGAAGCGGATCAGCCGGCCGACCGCGCCGACCAGCGTCCCTACGAGTCGCGCCAGGTGCAGATGGCACCCGACCGCGCGCCGGTCCAGGGCGAGTCGGTCTACCGCAATCCGGATACGCTGGCGCCGATGCCGGGCCAGCCGATCGATGGCAATCTCCGGCCACCGGCGGCCGTCGGCTCGCAGGGTGCGCCGGGCAATCCGCCGAACACCGTGGCGGCGCTGCCGCCCGAGGATCAGCCCGAGGTGGGCGAGCCGAAGCAGCTTCCGCCGCAATTCCAGCGGCAGCTGGTCGACTATCACACCAAGGAGCCGGCCGGCACGATCATCATCGATACCCCGAACACTTACCTCTATCTCGTCCTGGGCGACGGCAAGGCGATGCGGTACGGCATCGGCGTCGGTCGCGAGGGCTTCACCTGGGCGGGCGCCGAGCGCGTCAGCCGCATGGCCGAATGGCCGGACTGGCATCCGCCAGCGGAGATGATCGAGCGCCAGCCCTACCTGCCGCGCTTCATGGCGGGCGGCGACGGCAATCCGCTCGGTGCGCGCGCGCTCTATCTCGGCAAGACGCTCTACCGTATCCACGGCACCAACCAGCCCTCGACCATCGGCACCTTCGTCTCGTCGGGCTGTATCCGCCTGACCAACCGGGACATCGAGGATCTCTACAGCCGCGTTCAGGTCGGCACCCGCGTGGTGGTGATGCCGGGCGGCAAGCCGCCGGCGACGGCGTCGAACGCCCCCATGACCCCGGCCAGCTATCAGCAGCCGCAGGGTGGCCCGGCCGTCCCGGTGCCGCAGGGTCAGGCCCAAGGTCAGGCGCCGGCCTACTATCCCAACAACGGGCAGGCCAGCGGCGCGGGCGGCGTCAGCATCTCCGGCCCGAGCTCGATCCCGGCGTCGGGGTTGCCGCCGGCGCGCTGATCGCTCTCCAAACAAAACTGCTTCCATCAGGAAATTCTCACGATGTGAGAATTTCCTGATTTCGTTTTGACCGCCGTGCGCGTGGCGGTTCTGATGCTCCCGTCAGCCACGGAGGAGCATCATGCACAGCGCCGTCAGCACCGGAGCCTATCTCCACCATCTGCAGATCGGCAGCCCCGATCCGACGCGGCTCGCAGCCTATTACCGCGACGCCTTGCAGACGCAGGTGAGCAGCGTCGGCGGCGCCATGCTCTGCACCGGACCCGGCCGCCGCACCCTGTTCGCGCCGGGCAAGGCCGGCGAGCTGCAGTATTCCGCGTTCGCCTGCCGCGATGCGCAGGCACTCGCGGGTCTTCGCGCCTTCGTGCGGGACAACGGCGTTGCGCTCGAAGAATCGCCGAGCCCGCTGTTCGGTGGCGATGCGTTCGGCGTACGCGATCCGGAAGGCAATCTGATGCTGTTCGGTCTTGCCCGCGAGGAGCCGGTTGCCGTCACCGGCATCCGCGGGCCGATCCAGCATGTCACCGTGACCAGCACCGATCTCGACCGCATGGAAGCCTTCTATGCCGGCAAGCTCGGCTTCGCCGTGTCCGACCGCGTGCGCAATGACGCCGGCGTGGTGACGACGGTGTTCTTCCGCTGCAACCACGAGCATCACACCCTCGGTTGCTTCCTCAAGACCCAGGCGGGCCTTGACCATCACAGCTACGAGGCAGGCGAATGGATCACCATCCGCGACTGGGCCGATCATCTGGCGACGCACCGCATCCCGATCGTCTGGGGACCGGGGCGGCACGGGCCGGGCAACAACCTCTTCATCTTCATAAAAGACCCCGACGGCAACATGATCGAGATTTCCGCCGAGCTTGAGGTGGTGCACGACCGGCCGGTGAAGGAATGGGTGCACGAGCCTTACACGTTGAATATGTGGGGCCCGGCGATTATGCGAAGCTGAGAGGGGTCATTCACGCGGAACGCTTCGCTCATGAGCAGTGCCGACAAGGTTCTTCGCATGCTCGCCTTGTTCACCGCCGCGCGCCCGGTCTGGTCGCCGGAGACGGCCGCGCGTCAGGCCGGCGTGTCGAAGGCGACCGGTTACCGCTATTTCCAGTCGCTGACGGAAGCCGGGCTGATCGAGCGGATCGCCCGCAACCGCTACGCGCTCGGGCCGGCCATCATCGAATTCGACCGGCAGATCCGACAGGGCGATCCGATCCTCAAGACGGCAGGGCCGGTGATGGACCACCTGCTGCGCGAATGCGGCGGCATGGCCGCGACCATCTTGCTTTGCCGGCTCTATCGCGCGCGGGTGATGTGCGTGCACGCCGAGAGCAACCGCGCGATCTCCATCAGTTCCTATGAGCGCGGCCAGCCGCGGCCACTGCTGCGCGGCGCGACCTCGAAGATTATTCTCGCGCATCTGCCGCCGCGCATGCTCGATACGTTGTGGCGCGAGCGGCGCAAGGAGATTGTTGCGTCCGGCCTCGGCGGCGATCTGGACGGCTTCAAGGCGCGATTGCGCGATATCCGCGCCGCCGGTCTCTGCGTCGGTCACGGCGAGGTCGATGCCGGGCGGATTGGCATGGCGGCGCCGGTGTTCGATCGCGACGGCGATATCGTCGGCAGCCTCAGCGTGGTGATCGCCGACACCCAGGCGACGCGCAAGACGGTGGCGCGCCTGAGCAATCTTCTGAGCGCGCAAGCGCGGCGTCTCATTTGGACCATCCAGCCGGAGCGCGTGCCGGGGCGGGCCCGCAAGACGATGAAGGTGGCCGCATGAGCGCACAGGCGGTCACGCTGCGCGACCACTATCCTGTCGTCATCGCCGGCGGCGGCCCGACCGGGCTGACGCTCGCCAATCTGCTCGGTGTCTACGGCGTCGACTGCCTGATGCTGGAGCGCAATGCGTCCACCGTGAGCGAGCCGCGCGCGGTGTCGATCGACGATGAATCGCTGCGTACCATGCAGATGGCGCGGGTGATCGACGCCGTTTTGTCGCGCATCGTCACCGGCTACGGTTCGCACTATTATTCGCCGCACGGTCGCTGCTTCGCCAAGGTTGAGCCGACCGACCGGCCTTACGGTTATCCGCGCCGCAATGCGTTCCGCCAGCCGGTGCTCGAGATGCAGTTGCGCGACGGTCTCACGCAGCAGCCGAGCGTCACCGCGGCTTTCGAGCATCGGCTCGTTGCGTTCACGCAGGACGAGGAGGCCGTCACGCTGACGGTGGCGAAGCCCGACGGCCGCGAGACGATGATCCGCTGCGACTATCTCGTCGCCGCCGACGGCGCCAGCAGCATGGTGCGCCGCGCGCTCGACATCGCCATGGGCGGCTCGACCTTCGACGAACGCTGGCTGATCCTCGATCTGGAGGATTCGCCGGTCGCCTCGCGCCATACCAAGGTGTTCTGCGATCCGCAGCGGCCGTGCATCGCGCTGCCCGGACCGGATGGGACGCGGCGCTATGAGTTCATGCTGCATGCGCACGAGCGCGACGAGGATTTGCTGCGTCCGGAGGTGGTTGCACATCTGCTGGCGACGCACGAGGCCGCGCCGCAGAGCAAGCTCATCCGCGCCGTGGTCTATGCGTTTCATGCCCGGCTCGCCGAGCGCTGGTCGCGCGGCCGCGTGCTGCTCGCCGGCGACGCGGCGCATCTGATGCCGCCGTTCGCCGGGCAGGGCATGAACAGCGGCTTACGCGACGCCACCAATCTTGCGTGGAAGCTTGCGGCCGTGCTGCGCGGCGTGCTCGGCCCGCGCCTCATCGACACCTATGAGAGCGAGCGCCGCACCCATGCCGGCGCGATGATCGGCCTCGCGCTCAACATCGGTCGGGTGATGGCGCCGCGCAACGCGCTGATGGGTTTTCTGACGCGCGCCTTGTTCCGCTTGCTGGCGATCTATCCGCCGGCGCGCGACTACATCGCCCAGATGAAATTCAAGCCGCCGCCGCGGTTCGATAAGGGCTTCCTGCTCGACGATTCGGATGGCGCGCGCCATCCGATGGTCGGCCGGTTGTGTCCGCAACCGGAGGTAGCCGGTCCGGACGGGGGGGCGGTGCTGCTTGATTCACGGCTTGGCGACGGATTTGCCGCGCTGATTTTGGCTGCCCAGGCGGAGTCCCTGACCTGGCCCGCGATCTGGGACCGGCTCGGGGTGCGGCGGGTACGGCTGCTGCCACCGGAGGCGGCGGCCGGTCCCGACGACCTGGCTCTTGTCCACCCACCCACCGGATTTCTGGCCGAAACCGGCCAGATCGTGCTGCTGCGCCCTGACCGTTACGTGGCGGCGGTGATCCCGCTCGACCGGCTGGCGGCCCAATCGGCCCGGCTGGAGGCGCTGGCGGCGGCGACGTTCGGCTAAGCCTACCGCTCCCGACCTGCCGCTATCCACAGGCCAATGGTCGGGGACGTACCGACCCCGGTCTTGTCAAATGACCGTCCGCCCGGCAAAGGAGGCGCGGGCCGGCGGCGTGCCATCCGGTCCATCCCGAGACGCAGCCCCGAGGGTTCCATGCTTCGCTGGTTTCACAAGCTGATGCCCAAGGAGGAGCGTTTCTTCGACCTCTTCGCCAAGCATGCCGAGGTCATCAGCGCCGGCGCGGTGGCGCTGCGGGCGATGCTCGAAGGCGGCGATGCGGTCCCCGTCCAGTACAAGCTGGTGATGGACCGCGAGCACGACGCCGACAACGTCACCCGCGATATCCTGATCGCGGTGCGCCGTTCCTTCATCACCCCGTTCGACCGCTCCAACATCAAGGACCTGACCCAGTCGATGGATAACTCCATCGACCAGATGCAGAAGACCGCCAAGGCGGTGATGGTGTTTAAGCTGCGCGAGTTCACGCCGCAGATGAAGGCGATGGCCGACGATATCGTGCAGTGTGCCGAACTGGTGCAGAAGGCGGTGCCGCTGTTACGCTCGATCAGCGCCGAGGCGGTGCATGTCAGCAAGATCGCCGAGCAGATTTCCCAGATCGAGGGCCGCGCCGACGAGCGGCACGACAACGGGCTGAAGGAATTGTTCGAGCAGTACGGTTCGACCAATCCGATGGCTTTCATCACCGGCAACGAAGTCTACGATCACCTCGAAAAGGTCGTCGACCGGTTCGATGACGTCGCCAACATCATGCAAGGCATTGTGCTCGAGCACGTCTGACCGGCAAGGCCATCCATGGACGTCCTCGTGCTCAGTTTCCCGCTGCTGGTCGGCCTCATCGGGGTCGCCCTGCTGTTCGATTTCCTCAACGGTCTGCACGACGCCGCCAATTCGATCGCGACCATCGTCTCGACGCGTGTGCTGCGGCCGCAATATGCGGTGGCCTGGGCGGCGTTCTTCAATTTCATCGCCTTCCTGTTCTTCGGCCTGCATGTGGCGCAGACCATCGGCACCGGCATCGTCGCGCCGGACGTGGTGACGCCGCATGTGATCTTCGGCGCGCTGATGGGCGCAATCGCCTGGAACCTGATCACCTGGGGGCTCGGCATTCCGTCGTCGAGCTCGCATGCGCTGGTCGGTGGGCTGGTCGGCGCCGGCATTGCCAAGGCCGGCTTTGGCGTCATCGTCTGGCACGGTTTGCTGCCGACGATCCTTGCCATCTTCGCCTCGCCGATGGTCGGGTTCCTTCTGGGCCTGATGCTGATCCTGCTGCTGTCGTGGCTGTTCATCCGCTCGACGCCGTTCGCGGTCGACAGCAATTTCCGCCGGCTGCAGTTCGTATCCGCGTCGCTCTATTCGCTCGGTCACGGTGGCAATGACGCG
>JAHBZF010000103.1 GCA_019635575.1 Pseudolabrys sp.
AGTTGATCGACGGCCGCTCCTCCATCGACGAATCCATGGTCACCGGCGAATCCATGCCGGTGACGAAGGAACGCGGCGCCACGGTAATCGCCGGCACGCTCAACACCAGCGGCACCTTCGTGATGCGCGCCGACAAGATCGGCCGCGACACGCTGCTGTCGCAGATCGTCGCGCTGGTCGCGCAGGCGCAAAGGAGCCGCGCGCCGATCCAGCGCTTGGCCGACAAGGTGTCCGGCTGGTTCGTGCCGCTGGTCATTGGCGTGGCGCTGATCGCCTTTGCCGCGTGGTACCTGTTCGGGCCGGAGCCGCGCTTCTCCTATGCGCTGCTCGCCGCCGTCAGCGTGCTGATCATCGCCTGCCCGTGCGCGCTCGGTCTCGCCACGCCGATGTCGATCATGGTCGGCGTCGGCCGCGGCGCGCGCGATGGCGTTCTGATCCGCAATGCCGAAGCTTTGGAACGGATGGAGAGCATCGACACGCTGGTCATCGACAAGACCGGCACGCTGACCGAAGGCAAACCGAAGGTTGTCGCCGTCGTTCCCGCTGAAGGCTTCGACGAAAGCGACGTGCTGCGCTTCGCCGCCGGCGTCGAGCGCGGCAGCGAGCATCCGCTTGGCGCGGCGATCGTCGCGGCGGCGCAGGAGAAAAATCTCGAGATCGCGCCGGTGCGCGGCTTCAACACCGAATCCGGCAAGGGTGCGTCGGGGATGGTCGAGCGCAGGCGCGTCGCCATCGGCAACGCCGCCTATCTCACCGAACTCGGCATCGCCAGTGATACGCTCGCCGACAAGGCCGAAGCATTGCGACAGGACGGCGCCACCGCCGTGTTCCTCGCCATCGACGGCAAGCCCGCCGGCGTCATCGCCGTCGCCGACCCGATCAAGCCGAGCACGCCGGCGGCGATCAAGGCCCTCTCCGATCTGCACATCGTCATGCTGACCGGCGACAACCGCACCACCGCCCGCGCGGTCGCCGCCAAGCTCGGCATCCGCGATGTCGAGGCCGACGTGCTGCCGGAGCGCAAGAGCGCGATCGTCGAGAAATACCGTAAGGACGGTCGCGTCGTCGCCATGGCCGGCGACGGCATCAACGATGCGCCGGCACTCGCGGCCGCCGATGTCGGCATCGCCATGGGCACCGGCACCGATGTCGCCATCGAAAGCGCCGGCGTGACGCTGCTCAAGGGCGACCTCACCGGCATCGCGCGCGCACGCACGCTGTCGCGCGCCGTGATGCGCAACATCCGCCAGAACCTGGTGCTGGCGTTCGTCTACAATGCGCTCGGCGTGCCGGTCGCGGCCGGCGTGCTGTATCCGGTGCTCGGCCTGACGTTGTCGCCCATGCTGGCCGCGGCGGCGATGGCGCTCTCCTCGGTGAGCGTCATCACCAACGCGCTGCGGCTACGGACGGTGCGACTATCAGATCCAGACGCCAAGGATGCGTAACAGCGAAATAACGCCGATAATGATAACGATGATGCGGATGATCTGCTTCACCCGGCCTTCGACGGGCAGCATATTGACGAGATAGAGAACCAGAATAACAACCAGGAACGTGACGAGAGCACTGATCAGCATGAAGTCCCCCAGAGGTGACGGACGCCCGCGCGCCTTCCGCCCAATAACCGTGATGGAACCGAAAAGTTCCATCAACCGGCGGACCGGGAGACTTCCAAGGCTGGCGGCCGGCCTGGCGGGAAGCCTGCTGACCCTCGCCCTCGTTTTGGCACCCCTGCCCGGCCAAGCCGACGACCGCGTCCCGACCGGCACGCTGCGGGCGGTTTTCCTGGCCCAGAACCCGGTTCAGGCCAGAACCGACGTGAAAACCGGCGAGGTCACCGGCCCGGCGGCCGACCTCACCCGCAAGCTGGCCGAGACGCTGGGCGTGCCGTTCGTCATCGCCGGGGTCGCCGGCACAGCCGCCGTGATGCAGCAGGTCTCGTCCGGCAATGCCGATATCGGCTTCCTCGCCTATGACGAGACCCGCGCCAAGGAGGTCGATTTCAGCCAGACCTATGCGCTGGCGCAGAACACCTATCTGGTGCTGCAATCCTCGCCGCTGCGCACCACCGCCGATATCGATCAGGCCGGACTCAAGATCGGCGTCGGCGAGCGCGATGCCGCCGACATGTTCCTCGATCGCGCGCTGAAGAACGCCAAGCTGGTGCGCAATCCCGGCGGCAATCTCGACACCGCGCTGTCGCAACTCAGCACCGGACAGATCGACGCCTATGCCGCCAACCGGCAGCGGTTGAGCCGCTTCGCCAAGGAGCACGACGGCGTGCGGCTCCTGCCCGACAATTTCTACGGCGTCGAGCAGGCCATCGTCGTGCGCAAGGGCAACAAGGAATTACTCGACGCGGTCAACGCCACCATCGCGGATGCGCGGCAGAGCGGCCTGATTTCCGCGGCGATCGCGCGCGCCGGACTGGTCGGCGTCGATGTCGCGCCGGAGCGCAAGGACCGCTAGCGGGTTTTGATTCTTCGCGTTTTCTTTATGCGAACCGGATCGTACTTCGCTTGAAAACGCTCTAGTGCCGCGACCGCTGACGCGGCGTGGGTGCCGCCCTTGACGGCTGCGGCGGCGGACAATTCAGCTCGCGCGCCCGCGCATCGAGATTGTGCAGATCGCCCTGATTGGCCTTGTACTCGTCGCGATAGGTCAATTCGGCGATGAAGGTGCCGCCGGGCGACGACTCGGCCTTGGCGATCAGCGCCTCAAGCTGTGCCAGCTTGTCGACGATCACCGGCCGCACCTGCGCGATGTTCGGGCAGCCGTAGAGCGTATATTTTGACGGATCGGCGTAAAACTTCGACCGGTCCATATCCACTTGTGCCCGCGCCGGCACGGCAGACGCCATGACGCCCGCCATGATACCGCCGAGCAGCATCGCCACGCCGAGCATGGCGCACCCCACACGGCCGCCCGCTGCGACCCGCATCCCGGCACTCTTCACGTTGTTATCTGTCAACACCAAATTGTCTTTCCGCAACGAATCCATCCGCGCGGCATTATAGACCACGACCGACGGTCGCGCTTTAATGGGCGCCTCGGCCGCAACTGCCGGCATCACCTTCCGGCTTCGATGGAGTTGGACCATGACGGACCCCTCGCTGCAGACCTATACCGCGGACCTGACCACAGCCCTGCGCAAGCATTGGGGCCTTTTCCTGGCCGAGGGCATCATCCTGATCCTGCTCGGCATCATCGCCATCGTCGTGCCGCCGCTCGCCACCCTTGCCGTCACGCTGGTGCTCGGCTGGCTGTTCCTGATCAGCGGCATCGCCGGACTGGTGACGACGTTCTGGATGCGGTCCGCGCCCGGCTTCTGGTGGGCACTGCTGTCGGCGGTGCTCGGCATCGTCGCCGGCGTCGTGCTGCTCGGCTGGCCGGTGAGCGGCGCGGTATCGCTGACGCTGGTGCTGATCTCGTTCTTCATCATCGAGGGCGTCGTCTCGATCATGTACGCGCTGCAGCACCGCGCCGAACTCTCCGGCGGCTGGCCGTGGATGCTGGTGAGCGGCATCGTCGATCTCGTGCTCGCCGCGATGATCCTGATGGGCCTGCCCGGCACCGCCGCGTGGGCGATCGGCCTGCTGGTCGGCATCAACATGCTGTTCGGCGGCGTCGCCATGGTGGCGATGGCGATCCAGGCGCGCGGCGGGAAAGCGGCGTGAGGCGCGGACGGGATTCAGCGTTGAAACTGGTGCGGGCGGCCGGGGTCGAACCGGCACGAGGGTTTCCCCTCTACGGATTTTAAGTCCGTTGCGTCTACCAATTCCGCCACGTCCGCATGCGTCAGCGTTCTAGCAGCTTAAAGACGGCAGGGAAGCACCCTGCCGTCAGTCGCCGCCGCCGTGGATGGGCGGCTGGAACGCGAGGCCGGTATCCCACGGGAAATAAATCCAGGTGTCCTGCGACACTTCGGTGACGAAGGTGTCGACCAGCGGCCGGCCCTGCGGCTTGGCATAGACCGTGGCGAAATGCGCCTTCGGTAACAGTTCGCGCACCACCTTGGCGGTGCTGCCGGTATCAACCAGGTCATCGACGATCAGCACGCCCTGCCCGGCGCCGCCGCCGACATTGGCGACGTTGTCGGCGACGCCCTTGAGCACCTGCAACGATCCCTGGTTCTGGTAGTCGTGATAGCTCGCGACGCACACCGTCTCGATCAGCCGCACGTTCAATTCGCGCGCGACGATCGCCGCCGGCACCAGCCCGCCGCGCGTCACGCAGACGATGGCGCGGAACGGGCCGCTGCCGTTGAGCCGCCAGGCGAGCGCGCGCGCATCGCGATGAAACTGATCCCAGGAGACCGGGAAGATCTTGTCGGGAGTGGGTGCCGCCATCTCAACGCGCCGTTAATGCCTGTTTCACGCGAACGAGCATCTCTTCCACCGCTGTCTTGGCGGCGGCGAGCGTCTCCGCGTCGCGCGCGCGGACGACGATATTGGTGTTCGGCACCGCCCGATCGTCGACGAACGGATAGCTGCCGATCGACGCGCCGGGAAACCGGGCCGCCACCTCACCGAGTTCGGTGCCAACATCGCCTTCCTTGGCGTCGGCGCGGATCGTCTCGGAGAGCATTTTCCGCCCGGTGCGCAGGCTCGGCGCGACCTCGTCGAGCATCGCCTGCATGATCGACGGCACGCCGGCCATCACCATCACGTTGCCGATGCGAAAGCCCGGCGCGCCGGACACCTTGTTGACGATCAGGTCGGCGCCGGCCGGAATCCGCGCCATGCGCAACCGCGCCTCGTTGAGTTCGGTGCCGGTCTTGGCGAAGCGTTCCTTGAGGATCGCCACCGCGCGCGGATCGTGGTCGATCGACACGCCGAACGCCTTGGCCACCGCGTCCGCGGTGATGTCGTCATGGGTCGGGCCGATGCCGCCGGTCGTAAACACATAGGTGTAGCGGCTGCGCAGCGCGTTCAGCGCCGCGACGATCTCCTCCTCCACGTCCGGGACGACGCGCACCTCGCGCGGATCGACGCCGATGGCGGTGAGATATTCGGCGATGTAGCCGATGTTCTTGTCCTTGGTCCGTCCGGACAGGATTTCATCGCCGATCACCAGGATCGCGGCGGTCACGAGGTCGGCGGCGGGACTGGTCATGGATATCCAGAATGGCGGGCAAAACGCTGTACCCCGTCCGCCCCGCCGGTTTCAAGCTTGCCGGAGCCGGACCGGGACGGACAGCACCTGCCTAAAATAGTGGCAACGCCGCCGGCACGAAAGCTGAAATCCGGGCTTGGGATACCACCGCTTCCGCGCAGAATGGTGTTTGACTACGCGAACGGCACAAGGAGGCCGGCGACCGGTGGCGACGGCCTTTGACGAGATGAATATCGGTCCGGGCGGGGTCCGCCTTCCCTATGACCAGCTTTTCCGCTGGCTGAACGAGCAGCCCCAGGATGCGCTCGACTACCGGCGGCGCGAGGCCGAGCTGATCTTCCGCCGCATCGGCATCACCTTCGCGGTCTATGGCGAGGCCGAGGCCCAGGAGCGGCTGATCCCGTTCGACGTGATCCCGCGCATCCTTGCCGCCGCCGAATGGCAGAAGATCGAGCGCGGCCTGACCCAGCGGGTCAAGGCGCTCAACATGCTGATCAGCGACATCTACGGCGCGCGCGAGATCCTGCGCGCCGGGGTGATCCCGGACGACATGGTGTTCCGCAACCCCGCGTTCCGGCCGGAGATGAACGGGCAGAAGGTGCCGCACGGTCTTTATGTGCCGATCGCGGGCATCGACCTCGTGCGCGTCGATGCCGACACCTTCTATGTGCTCGAGGACAATGCCCGCACGCCGTCCGGCGTCTCCTACATGCTGGAGAACCGCGAGATCATGCTGCGGCTGTTTCCGGAGCTGTTCGCGCGGCATCGGGTCACGCCGGTCGAGAACTATCCGGACGTGCTTCTGGAAACGCTGACCTCGATCGCGCCGCACACCACCGCCGGCGAACCGACCGTGGTGCTGCTGACGCCCGGCGTCTACAACTCCGCCTACTACGAACACTCGTTCCTCGCCGACAAGCTCGGCATCGAACTGGTGGAGGGCCGCGATCTCTTCGTGCGCAACGAGGTGGTCTATATGCGCACCACCACCGGCCCGCGCCGCGTCGACGTGATCTATCGCCGGATCGACGACGATTTTCTCGACCCGCTCGCGTTCCGTCCGGACTCCGCGCTCGGCGTGCCCGGCCTGATGTCGGCCTATCAGGCCGGCAACGTCACGCTGGCGAACGCGGTCGGCACCGGCATCGCCGACGACAAGGCGATCTACAGCTACATGCCGGCGGTGATGCAGTTCTATCTCGGCGAGGAGCCGCTGTTGAAGAACGTGCCGACCTGGCGCTGTCGCGAGGACGAGCATCTCGCCTATGTGCTCGATCACCTCGATGAGCTGGTGGTCAAGGAGGTGCACGGCTCCGGCGGCTACGGCATGCTGGTCGGCCCGACCGCGAGCAAGATCGCCATCGAGCAGTTCCGCGCCAAGCTGAAAGCCGCGCCGGACAATTTCATCGCCCAGCCGACGCTCGCTCTGTCCACCTGCCCGACCTGTATCGAGGGCGGCATCGCGCCACGCCACGTCGATCTGCGGCCCTATGTGCTCACCGGCCGGAACGGCACGCGCATCGTCCCCGGCGGCCTGACCCGCGTCGCGCTCAAGGAAGGCTCGCTGGTGGTCAATTCCAGCCAGGGCGGCGGCACCAAGGATACCTGGGTGCTGGACAACTGACATGCTGTCACGCACCGCCGACAATCTGTACTGGCTGTCGCGCTATGTGGAGCGCGCCGAATATCTCGCCCGCATCATCGAGGCGACGCAGCGGCTGACCGCGCTGCCGCTGGCCTATGTCGGCGAAACCAACGAATGGGAAGGCGCGATCGCCACCGCCGGCTGCGCCGCCGCCTTCGCCGAACATCACAAGGAAGCGACCGAGAGCGCCGTCATCGACTTCCTCGCCTTCTCGCGCGACAACCCCTCGTCGATCCGCAGTTGCCTCGAACAGGCGCGCAGCAATGCGCGGGCCGTGCGCACCGCGCTGACCATGGAGATGTGGGACTCGATCAACGGCATGTGGCTCGAGTTGCGCCGCTACGGCGACGGCGCCACGAGCCGCGAGGAGCTGGCGCGGTTCCTGCGCTGGGTGCAGGAATCCTCGCTGCGCTACGACGGCTCCGCCTACCGCACCATGCTGCGCAACGATGCCTACTGGTTCTCGCGCGTCGGCGTCTATGTGGAGCGCGCCGACAACACCGCGCGCATCCTCGATGTGAAGTACCATGTGCTGCTGCCGGACAACGAGCGCGTCGGCGGCCCGCTCGATTATTTCCAATGGTCGGCGATCCTGCGCTCGGTTTCGGCGTTGACGTCCTATCACTGGGTCTATCGCGACAATCTCAAGCCGTGGCTGATCGCCGACCTGCTGATCATGCGCGAGGAGATGCCGCGCTCGCTCGCCTCCTGCTACGAGGCGATCGTGCGCAACCTCGATGCGATCGGCAATGCCTATGGCCGCGTCGGACCGGCGCAGCGCAAGGCGCGCAGCATCCGCACCGGTCTGCAGAACAGCAAGATCGACGCCGTGTTCCAGCGCGGGCTGCATGAATTCATCGGCGGATTCATCCGCGACAACAACCAGTTGAACAACGCGATCAACCAGCAGTTCCTGTCCTGAACGGGAACCGGCAGCGCCATCCATGCGGCTTCATATCTCGCACAACACCACCTATCGCTACGACACACCGCCCGCCGCGGTGACGCAGATCCTGCGGCTCACGCCACGCAACCACGACGGTCAGCATGTGGTGCGCTGGCGCGTCGAATTGTCGGAAGACTGCATCCTGCATGAGCATGAGGATGCCTATGGCAACCTCACCCACACCTTCACCGCAGACGGGCCGCTGAACGAACTGGTCATCACCGTCAACGGCGAGGTCGACACGCAGGACACGCACGGAATCGTGCGCAATGCGGTCGAGCGGTTCCCGCCGCAGTTTTTCCTGCGCGAAACCGACCTGACCAAGCCCGATGCCGCGATCCGCGACCTCGCGGCCGAACTTCGTGACGCGGGCGATCCGGCCACGCTGCCGCTGCTGCATCGGCTGCTGGCGCGGCTGCATCGCGACATCGTCTTCGATGTCGCTCCGACCTCGCCCGCCACCACGGCGAGCGAGGCTTTCGCCCTCAAGCGCGGCGTCTGTCAGGACATCGCGCACATCTTCCTCAGCGCCAGCCGGCTGCTCGGCATCCCCGCCCGCTATATCGGCGGCCATCTGGCGCGCAGCGACGACGCGCTCCAGCAGGAAGCCGGCCACGCCTGGATCGAGGCGCATGTGCCGGACCTCGGCTGGGTGTCGTTCGATCCGGCCAACGGCATCTCCGCGACCGACGCCTATGTCCGTGTCGCCGTCGGCCTCGACTATCTCGGGGCATCGCCGGTGCGCGGATCGCGGATCGGCGGCGCCGGCGAGGCGCTCAAGGTCGCGGTGGCGGTGGCGCAGTCGCGCCAGCAGATCCAGGACTGATGGCCCGTCCCCGCATTGCCCGGACCGCGGATCAGCCGCTATAACCGCCGCACCTTCGAGCCTCTGCCGAATTGACGGACCTATGACCTATTGCTGCGGAATCCTGGTGCGCGACGCACTGATCATGATCGCCGATACGCGCACCAATGCCGGCGTCGATAACATTTCGACGTTTCGCAAGCTGCACGTCTATACGCAGCCCGGCGAGCGCATCCTCGCGCTGGCCTCGTCCGGCAATCTCTCGTTCAGCCAGTCCGTGCGCAGCACGCTGATCGAGGGCTTGGAGAACCCCGACAGCGGCGAACGCGAAACGCTGATGAACGCGCCGACCATGTTCCAGGCGGCGCAGCGGATCGGCCGCGCGATCCGGCAGGTCTCCCAGCGCGACGGCGAGGCAATGCAGGCCGCCGCGGTCGATTACGATGTCGCTTTCCTGTTCGGCGGCCAGATCAAGGGCGGGCCGCTGCGGCTTTACATGATCTATCCGGCCGGCAATTTCATCGAATGCACGCCGGACACGCCCTATCTGCAGATCGGCGAGAACAAATACGGCAAGCCGGTGCTCGACCGCGCCGTCGCCTTCGAGACGGAACCCTACGACGCACTGAAGATCGGATTGATCTCCATGGATTCGACCATGCGCTCCAATCTGAGCGTCGGCCTGCCGATCGATATCCTGGTGGTGCGGCGCGACGCCTGCCAGCCCGAACTCGAATACAGGATCGAGCCGGGCGAGCCGTATTTCCAGGACCTGCGCGAGCGCTGGTCGGCGGCGCTGCGGGCGGCACATATGGCCATTCCCCGGCCGCCTTACGGTCCAGGGCATTGACCCCACGCGAGAGCCTGACGACACCCGAATTTACCAGCCGTTAAGCCTGTTGGCTGATTAGCCCGGCGAAATTACCTCCGGCCCCGCTGCCCCGCGCGTAGAACAACCAATTACAAGCAATTGGCCCCTTAGCGTGACGTCGGGCAACCAGGGGTAATCGAACCAAAGTGACTCGCGCCACTCTTCCAGGGTCACGGCCGTATAACAATTGGGACCGCGCGCGTTTGAGCGTCGTGGTGCCGATCGGCGTTATTGTTGCCGTCGCGATCCTGTGCATCATCGTCGCCGTGCTGTCCTCCGCACAGCGCGCCGACGAAATCTCGGTCGAGACCGAACGCCAGATGTTCGCGCGCGCCATCCGTAACTATGGCACCCGCGTGCTGCGCGAGCTGGAAAGCGTTGCCTCGTCGGAAGATGCCGTGCGCAACCTGCGCACGCATTTCGACCCCGAATGGGCGCAGCAGCGGCTCGGCACCTGGCTCGATACGTATTTCGATCATGATTCCGTCTTCCTGATCGACGGCTACGGCAAGATCATCTCCAGCCACAGCCGCTGGCGCCGGCCGGACGAAGCCTGGAATGCGCTGGCGCAGGCCGACCTGATGCCGGTGCTGCAGGCGCTGCATAACGGCGCCAACGCCGACGAACGGCACCGCACCGTGCGGATCGACAATTTCCTCAATCGGCCGGCGATCATCGCCGCGGTCGTCGTCGGCCGCGGCGAGGCCGAGCCCGTCGACGAGACCAGCGCATTCTCCAGCGCGCCCGTGACGGTTTCGGTGAAAACCATCGATCAGGACGTGCTCAGCGACATCGCCTCGCATCTGCGCATCCGCCACCTGCGCCGCGTCGCGGGCAGCGTCGTGCCATCCGGCGATTTCCTCTATCCGCTCGTCGACGAGAACGGCCGCCTGATCGCCACCTTCGCCTGGACGCCCAACCAGCCCGGCGCCGAGATCGTCAACAATGTCGTGCCGTTCCTTGCCACGGCGCTCGCCGGATTCGCGCTGCTGGCGGCGTTCGTGCTGCGCTATATGCGCCGAACGGCGGCGGCCATCGTCGCCGGCGAAAAGCGGCTGCACCATCTTGCGATGCACGATCCGCTGTGCGGCCTGCCCAACCGCGCGTTCTTTGCCGAGCGGCTTGAAGCGATCATCGAGGACGTCAAGCTCGGCGGCCCGTCGGCGGCGCTGTTCTATGTCGATCTCGACCACTTCAAGGAGGTCAACGACACGCTCGGCCATCACATCGGCGACGAACTGATCCGCAACGTGACGCTGCGCCTGTCCAACGTGCTGCGCAGCCAGAGCGAGCGCACCGCCGACCTGGTTGCCCGCCTCGGCGGCGACGAATTTGCCGTGCTGTCGCAGCTCACCGGCAACGAAACCATCACCAGCATCGCCAACCGCATCCTTGCGGCGCTGTGCGCGCCCTACGCCATCGGCAACCACAACATCGTCATCGGCGCCTCGATCGGCGTCTCGCTGATCGACGAGAAGGTGACGGATGCGGCGGATATTCTGCGTTATGCGGACATGGCGCTGTATCGCGCGAAAAACGAAGGCCGCAACCGCGCCTGCCTCTACGACGCCGAGATGGATGCCGATCTCTCCTCGCGCAAGCTCCTGGAAATCGATCTGCGGCGCGCCATCGAAACCGACGGCCTGACGCTCCTGTACCAGCCCCTGGTCAACGCCAGCGGCGAACGGATGATCGGGGTCGAGGCGCTCTGCCGCTGGACCCATCCGGTGCGCGGCGCGATCCCGCCGAGCGAGTTCATTCCGGTGGCGGAGCACAGCGGGCTGATCGTCGAGCTGGGCGAATGGGTGCTGCGCCGCGCCTGTCTCGACGCCCGCGACTTCGGCGACGTGTCGGTCGCCGTCAACGTCTCGCCGTTGCAATTCCGCCGCGCGGATTTCGTGTCGGTGGTCGAGCGCGTGCTCGCCGAGACGCAGCTCGATCCGAGCCGGCTCGAACTGGAACTGACGGAAAGCACGCTGCTCGGCAATTTCGATCTGGCGGAAAGTGCGATGCGCCGGCTGAAGAATATCGGCGTGCGGCTCGCGCTCGACGATTTCGGCACCGGCTATTCGAGCTTGCAGTATCTGCGGAACTTCCCGTTCGACAAGCTCAAGATCGACCGCAGCTTCGTCGACAGCATCGAGAAGGCGGCGGACGCCGCCGCGATCGTCCATGCGATCGTCGGCCTCGGCCGCGGCCTCGGCATGAAGGTCACGGCCGAAGGCGTGGAAACCGCCGATCAGCACCTGTTCCTGCGCGCCGCCGGCGTGCACATCATGCAGGGCTACCGGTTCGGCCGCGCCGTCTCGGCGGCCGAAATCTCCGCTCGCCTCGCCCGGCCGGAGCTTTACCGGTTGAGCGCGCCGGAAACCGCGCTCGCCAGCTAATCCATTCCCGCGGCTTCGCGCTGCCCGCTTGCGTCGCGCGGCAAGGTGATATTCCCTTGCCGCGCCAGAGCATGATCCCGAAAAGCGGAAACCGGTTTCCGGACAAGATCACGCTCAACGAACAGGGGGACGGCATGGCGAAATTTGCGGTGGTCACAGGCGCGGGCACCGGCGTGGGCAAGGCGGTAGCGCTGGCGTTGGCGCAGGCCGGCTACAGCGTCGCGCTCGCCGGACGCCGCAAGGAGCCGCTGGAGGAGACCGCCGCCGCCATGCAGGGCATCGGCACGCAGGCGCTGGTGGTGCCGACCGATGTCGCCAGCCGCGACTCGATCCTCGCTTTGTTCGAGACGGTGCGCTCGACCTTCGGCCGGCTCGACCTGCTGTTCAACAATGCCGGGATCGGCGCCCCGGCGGTGCCGCTCGAGGATCTGCCGTTCGACACCTGGCAGCAGGTGGTTGCGACCAACCTCACCGGCATGTTCGTCTGCACGCAGGAGGCGATCAAGATCATGAAGGCGCAGTCGCCGCGCGGCGGCCGCATCGTCAACAACGGGTCGATCTCGGCGCATGCGCCGCGGCCGTTCTCGGTCGCCTACACCGCGACCAAGCACGCGGTGACGGGGCTGACCAAATCGACCTCGCTCGATTGCCGCGGCTACGACATCTGCTGTAGCCAGATCGATATCGGCAATGCGGCGACGCCGCTCACGGACCGCATGGTGCAGGGCGACGGCGTGCTGCAACCCGACGGCCGCAAGATGATCGAGCCGCGCATGAGCGCCGACGATGTCGGCCGCGCCGTGGTCTACATCGCCGGCCTGCCGCTCGACACCAACGTCCTGTTCATGACGGTAATGGCGAACACCATGCCGTTCGTCGGCCGTGGCTAGAGCATGATTCCGGCAGACCTGCCCTCGGGATCACCCCGCGGGCGGGCCCGCAAGGTCAGTGCAGCCTGAACACGCCGTCGACCGCCCGCAATTCGGCTGGCTGGATCAGCCGCGAATGCGCGACCCGGACCGAAAACAACGGTCCGTCCAGCTTCGCCTGCCAGAAGGCCAGGAATTTCTGCAATTCGGGAAATTTCGGAAACAGATCGTATTCCTGCCAGACGTAGCTCTGCAGCAGCGACCTGTGATCGGGCATGCGGTAGAGAATCTCGGCCGTGGTCAGCCCATAGCCTTGAATTTGCTTGAGAAAACCTGACGAAACCATTCCAGCCCTCCGTCGGAGTCGGACCCGAAGCTTCTGGTCTCCAGCCTGCCTATTGCAAGCTCAAATGATAAATAAACTGTTTAAAATCAAAGCATTAGCAGCATGACACCGGTATTGCTAACAACCGTTTTCCTCATCCGGGATCGGCGGCGCGGCATCCACTCTCCGGCTTCAGGGCGCGCTTCCGCGAGACTGACACCCGGCCCGCGTTAACCGATTTACGAAATTGTTGGCACTCCTCAAAGGTGAGTGCTAAAAAATTTCCCGACAGGTCTTGCGACCTTCAAAGCCACCTCCCATCTGGCTCGCATCGGGCCAGCAGCGGGTTGGCGCGATACTCAAAAACTCAAACTGGATCAGTCTCTTAGGAGGACACCATGAAGTTCCGTCCGCTTCACGACCGTGTCGTCGTCAAGCGCATCGATGCCGAGGAACGCACCGCTGGCGGCATCATCATTCCCGATAGCGCCAAGGAAAAGCCCTCGCAGGGCGAAGTGATCGCCGTTGGCCCCGGTGGCCGCGACGAAGCCGGCAAGCTCACCCCGATCGACGTCAAGGTCGGCGACCGCGTCCTGTTCGGCAAGTGGTCCGGCACCGAAGTGAAGATCGATGGCGAAGACCTCCTGATCATGAAGGAGTCCGACATCATGGGCGTGCTCGAAGGTGGCGCGTCGAAGAAGAAGGCGGCCTAAGGCCCCTCCCTCATCATTCATAGGAAGACAGAGTTATGGCATCCAAAGACGTCAAATTCGGCGTTGACGCGCGCGACCGTATGCTGCGCGGCGTCGACACCCTCGCCAATGCGGTGAAGGTCACCCTCGGCCCCAAGGGCCGCAACGTCGTCATCGACAAGAAGTTTGGCGCCCCGACGGTCACCAAGGACGGTGTGACGGTCGCGAAGGAAGTCGAGCTCGTCGATCCGATCGAGAATATGGGTGCCCAGATGGTGAAGGAGGTCGCGACGAAGACCTCCGACCTGGCCGGTGACGGCACCACGACCGCCACGGTGCTCGCGCAGGCGATCTTCCGCGAAGGCCTCAAGAACGTGACGGCCGGCGCCAACCCGATGGCGATCAAGCGCGGCATCGACAAGGCCGTGGGTGCCATCGTCGACGAGCTCAAGAAGCTCTCGGTCCCGACCTCGGGCAAGAAGGAGATCGCGCAGGTCGGCAGCATCTCGGCCAACAACGACCCCGAGATCGGCAACCTCATCGCCGATGCAATGGAGAAGGTCGGCAAGGACGGCGTCATCACGGTAGAGGAGGCCAAGGGCCTCGAGACGACGCTGGAGACGGTCGACGGGATGCAGTTCGACCGCGGCTATCTCTCGCCGTACTTCATCACCGATCCGGACAAGATGGAA
>JAHBZF010000104.1 GCA_019635575.1 Pseudolabrys sp.
CGGCTCGTCGTCGCCGGCCGCCGACGCCGAGATGTGCATGCTCGCCGCCGACACGATGGAAAAGCTCGGCATTCGCCGTGGCAGCTATGTGGTGAAGGTCAATAACCGCAAGGTGCTCGACGGCGTGCTGGAGTCGATCGGGTTGGCCGGCGACGCCAATGCCGGCAAGCGCCTCACCGTGCTGCGCGCCATCGACAAGCTCGACCGGCTCGGGCCGGACGGCGTGCGGCAATTGCTCGGTGAAGGCCGCAAGGATGAGAGCGGCGATTTCACCAAGGGCGCGGGGCTCGATGCCGCCGCGTGCGACCGCGTGCTCGCCTTCTCCGACGCCAAGGGCGCGGACACGGTGCACACGCTCGCCAATCTGTCGCGCGTCATCGGGGAATCAGCGACCGGCGCGCAAGGCATCGAAGAACTCAACGCCATCGGCGAGCTGATCGACCGCGCCGGTTACAATGACGGCCGCATCGTCATCGATCCGGCGGTGGTGCGCGGCCTCGAATATTACACCGGCCCGGTCTACGAAGTGGAACTGCTGCTCGAGGCCAAGGACGAAAAGGGCCGCCCGGTTCGGTTTGGCTCGGTCGGCGGCGGCGGCCGTTACGACGGCCTCGTCTCGCGCTTTCGCGGCGAACCGGTACCCGCGACCGGCTTCTCCATCGGCGTGTCACGGCTGATGGCGGCGCTGTCGCTGATCGGCCGCATCGACAGCAAGCCGGTGACGGGGCCCGTCGTCGTCACGATCTTCGACCGCGACCGCCTCGCCGATTATCAGGCGATGGTGACGCAACTGCGCAACGCCGGCATCCGCGCCGAGCTCTATCTCGGCAATCCGAAGAATTTCGGCAACCAGATGAAATACGCCGACAAGCGCAATGCGCCGTGCGTCGTCATCCAGGGTTCGGACGAGAAGGCCAAAGGTGAAGTCACCATCAAGGATCTCGCCCGCGGCGCCGAATTGGCGAAGGACGACACCGCACGCGACCTCTATCTCGACAAGCAGGCGCAGGCGCAGATCAGCGTGCCGGAAGCGGAGCTGGTCGAGGCAGTGCGCGGCATCCTCGCCCGCAACGGCGAGGTTTAAGGCGTCTTTAAACCGAAACCAGATCGTTGTCGGGAACGAGCGTCGGTGTCGCGCCGAGATCGATGGTTTGGCCAGTGATCTGCTCGACCGCATTGAAGCTGTCGATGATCGACGTCAGCGTGACGATCCGTCCGTCGCGGAATTCGACGAAATGCGAAAGCCGAAAGCAGATCGCCCGGCCGTCGTGCTTGACGCCTGACAGACGCGCCAGCACCGCCACTGAATTGTCGTCGATCAGAATCTTGTCGATATCGAACTGCCGGTGCCGGAACATCTGCGGCACGACCTGACGCAACATGCGCATGACATCGCCGCGGTTACGCCGCTCACCGCAATAGGCCAGCACGTCAACCGGGCCGTTGACGGTCCAGCGCACGTCCTCGTGCAGGAACGTCTCCACCGCCGCAAGATCGCGCTGACTGTAGGCGTGATAGAAAGCGAGAACCTGGTCCCGCGAGATCGTCTGGGGCATCTGCCCGCACCACTTCGTTGCCCGGCCGAAAGCTTACGGGGCGGAGCATTGACGACCCGTTACTGCCGGACACCTGCGTATGGAACCCGGCCGGTTCCGGACCTCATCGTTAACCGACCGATGGCCGGATCGGTCGATTGCCGGGTGTTTTTGAAACCCTGTTTTGGGGGCGTCGCGGCCCATATGCCGCTTATTAAGCCAATCGGCGGCCAGGCATCGAAAACCGGCCCCTGCCATGCTAAACGGCCGCCGAACCGCAAGCCCGTCATCAAAGCCACCGATCGATCGAACCATGGACGCGCAGAGCCCGCCCTTTTCCAGCCTCGACCCGGACGCCCGCGGGCGCGCCGGTGCGCTGGTCGCCGGCTATGAGCGCGCGGGCTATCGCCGCCTGACGCCGGCCGTGCTGCAGCCGGCCGAGCCGTTCCTCGATCTGTCGGGCGAGGACATCCGCATGCGGATGTACACGACCACGGCGCCCGACGGCAGCGAATGCTGCCTCAGGCCCGATCTCACCATTCCGGTGTCGCGCGACTACCTCGCCTCGCCGGATGCCGGCAAGGCGCAGGGCTATTGCTGCCTCGGTCCCGTCTTCCGTCATCGTGACAACGGCCCGGCCGAATTCCTGCAGGCCGGCGTCGAGTCGTTCGGACGCACCGACAAGGCCGCCGCCGATGCGGAAATGCTGGCGCTCGGCCTCGAGGCCACGGCGCACTACGGCGTCACCGCGCCGGTGATCCAGATCGGCGACGTCGCGTTGTTCGCGGCGCTGATCGCGGCGCTCGATCTGCCGCCGGCGTGGAAGCGGCGGCTGATCAAGGATTTCAACCGCAAGAGCAATCTCGCGCAGGATCTCGACCGGCTGGTGATCGGCAGCAACGGCAGCCAGCCCGACTATCGTGGCGTGCTGGCCGCGCTGTCCGGCGCCGATCCGAAAGGCGCGCACGCCCTCGTCACCGACCTGCTGTCGATCGCCGGCATCAACGCGGTCGGCGGCCGCTCGGTCGCGGAGATCGCGGAGCGGTTTCTCGAGCAATCCGCGCTTGGCGCCTCCAGCAAGCTGCCGCGCGAACAGCGCGCGATGATCGAGCGGTTCCTGTCGATCAGCGGCGATCCCGACAGCGCGGCGGCGCAACTGCGCGCGCTCGCGTCCGACGCCGGCTTCACCGTCACGCCCGCGCTCGATCTGTTCGAGAGCCGCACCGGCTTCCTCGCCGCGCGCGGCGTCGATGTCTCGCGCATCCGTTTCTCAACCGCGTTCAGCCGCGGCTTCGACTATTACAGTGGTCTCGTGTTCGAGCTGACCGACCCCGCCGCGCCGGACGCCGGACCGCTGGTCGCCGGCGGACGCTACGACGACTTGCTGACGCGCCTCGGCGCACCGGCACCGATCCCCGCGGTCGGCCTCGCGGTCTGGGTCGAGCGGTTCGCGAATGCGGGAGATCGGGCATGAGCAAATCTCCCGTGAACTCGCCGCTGATCCTCGCCGTGCCGGCCAAGGGGCGGCTGCAGGAAAATGCCGAAACATTCTTCGCCCGCGCCGGCCTGCCGCTGGCGAAGCCGCGCGGCGCGCGCGATTATCGCGGCGCCATCGAGGGCCTCGACGGCGTCGAAGTGGCTTACCTCTCCGCCTCCGAGATCACCCAGCATCTCGCGCAAGGCACGGTGCATCTCGGTGTAACCGGCGAAGACCTGGTACGCGAAATGGTGCGCGACGCCGACCGCCGCATCGTGCTGCTGGAGCCGCTCGGCTTCGGCCATGCCACCGTGGTCGTGGCCGTGCCGCAGGCGTGGATCGATGTCCGCACCATGGCGGACCTCGACGACGTCGCGACCGCGTTTCGCCAGCATCACAACCGCAAGCCGGGCGTCGCGACGAAATACATCAACCTGACGCGCGCGTTCTTCGCGCGGCACGGGATCGCCGACTATCGCATCGTCGAAAGCTCGGGCGCGACCGAAGGCGCGCCGGCCGCCGGCACCGCCGAGCTGATCGTCGACATCACCACGACCGGCGCGACGCTCGCCGCCAACGCACTGAAGATCGTCGATGACGGCATTATCCTGCGCTCGCAGGCCAATCTCGCCGCCGCGCGCCAGGCCGACTGGGGCGCCGGGCAGCGCGAGCTGGCGCGCGTGATCCTCGACCGGATCGCCGCGCAGGCCCGCGCCCGCGCCTATCGCGAGGTGCGCGCGCGCTTTGCCGCCTGCAACGACGCGCTGGTGGAAACCGCGAAGCAACGCTTCGGCGTGGCGACGCCGTTCGGCGGCCCGACCTCGTCGGGCATGCTGACGCTGCACTGTCCGCCGGACAAGATGTATGCGCTGACCACGTTCCTGCGCGAGCATGGCGCGGAAGCGGTGTCGGTCGCGGAGCTTGGCTATGTATTCGCGCGCGACAATCCGCTTTATGCGAAGCTCGAAGCCGGGCTGGACTGAGACGCGCATTTCTCGCGACTGTCCGCATTCTCACGCCGCCTTATCCTGAGGAGCAGACGAAGCCTGCGTCTCGAAGGACGAGGCGGCCACGCTCCCGCCCTATGGTTCGAGACGCATCGCCATAGCGCGTCGAAGACGCGCGTAAACGCGCTGATGGCGATGCTCCTCACCATGACGCTGCGAGAGAGCGCCGCTGGCCTGCCTCTTAGAACTTCGAATAATCGATCGGCTTGTGACGGTCGAGCGTGCGCGTCACCGGCGGCAGCGGATACTTCAACCCGCTGGCGCAGTTGTAGAGCACCACGCGGTCGCTCTTGGACACGCGACCTTCGGCGAGGCTTTTCTTGTAGGCCGCGTAAGTCGCCGCGCCTTCCGGACACAGCAGCAGCCCCTCGCCGCGCGCCACCTCGTCGAGCGCCGCCGTGATCGCCTCGTCCGACACGGCGATGGCGAATCCCTTGCTCTCGCGCACCGCGCGCAGGATCAGGAAATCGCCGATCGCCTGCGGCACGCGGATGCCGGATGCGATCGTATGCGCGTTCTCGAACCGCGGCGCGTGCTCCTCGCCCGCTTCGTAAGCGCGCACCATCGGCGCGCAGCCTTCCGCCTGCACCGCGACCATGCGCGGGCGCTTCTTGCCCATGAAGCCGATGGCTTCCAGTTCGGCAAACGCCTTCCACATGCCGATCAGGCCGGTGCCGCCGCCGGTCGGATAAAAGATCACGTCCGGCACGTCCCAGCCGAGCTGCTCGGCGAGTTCGAGGCCCATGGTCTTCTTGCCTTCGATCCGGTACGGCTCCTTCAGCGTCGACACGTCGAACCAGCCGACCTTGGCCTTGCCTTCGCCGACGATTTTTCCGCAATCATCGATCAGTCCGTTGACGCGATAGACCGTCGCGCCCTGCAGCTCGATCTCGCTGACGTTCACTTCCGGCGTATCCTCCGGGCAGAAGATCGTCGTCTTGATGCCCGCGCGCGTCGCATAGGCCGCGAGCGCCGCGCCGGCATTGCCGTTGGTCGGCATCGCCATGTGCTTGACGCCGAGCGCCTTGCCCATGGAGACGGCCATGACCAGACCGCGCGCCTTGAACGATCCGGTCGGCAGCCGGCCTTCGTCCTTGACGATGATCTCGCCGCTGCCCAGCGATTTCGACAGCCGCGGCAGGCGGATGAGCGGCGTCATCACCTCGCCGAGGCTGACGATGTCCGCGACCTTGCGCACCGGCAACAGTTCGCGATAGCGCCACAGATCGGCCGGACGGCGCGCCAGCGCTTCCTTGCTGAGAGCATTCTTCACGCCGTCGAGGTCGTATTTCACCAGCAGCGGCTTGCCGGCGGCGGACAGGTTTTGCAGCGTGTCGGCTTTGACGCGCTCGCCGGTATAGGCGCATTCCAGATGCGTCACGAAAGTCGGTCGTTCGGTGGTCAGGTTCTCGTCGTCGCGCATCGTGAAGAATCCCCCGGTTGTGCGTTTTGGCCGCTCGCGCCGTTATCCCCGGCCGGCCTTGCCGGGCCGAAAGACGACGAAATGCGACATGGAGAAGTTGACGACAAAACCGGCACCGATCGCAACCAGTTTGGCGAGCATGATCGGTAAAAACCGGCTGGCGATGAGCAGCGTCGTGGTGTCGGCGATCAGGCCCAGCACGCCGGAGGCGGCGAACGCGAAATAGGCGCGCCAGGTCAGCTTACGGCCGGATTCGGCGGCGAAGGTGTAGAACGAGTTCATCACATAGGAGCCGGTGACGGCCACGACCCAGGCAATCACATTGGCGAAGATCGCGCCGGCGTCCTCGGCGGTCAGGTCCACCTTCCGCGCCGCATCGGCGAGAAACGCGTCCAGCGCCGGGCTCGCCGCGACCACCCGCAGCATCACCCAGAACACGATGTAGTTCACCGTCGCATTGATGACGCCGACCAGCGCGAAGCTCACCGCCTTGAGCACGATCGCCCGCTCGGTCCAGGCGGCCACAAGTCGGTCGAACAGATGCTTCATCAGGGGAACCGGGTCAGCGCGGCGGTTTCGGACAGTCGGCCTGCCGTAGCACGTCCCGCCTGCCGCGCCGAGAGACTTTCGCCGGCTTTTGCCCCGTGTTCCACCGCGCGACAGAGCGGCCGGGTTGCGCTATAGATCGGCTCGAAAAACCGCCCGCGCGATCCCATCTGAACCCTATGACGGCACCGATCCAGTCCAATCCCGCAGCAGCCGGCCTCTCCATCGTCATTCCCTTGTGGAATGAAGCGGCGGGGCTGCCGCAACTGCATGAACGGGTCTGCGCCGTGGCGGCGCGGCTGCGCGACACGCGCGGACTGCCGGTCGAGATCGTCTACGTCAACGACGGCTCCCGCGACGACACCGAAAAGGTCGCCTTGTCGCTGCCGGCGCAGGACGCCGACGTGCAGGTGGTCGGCCTGTCGCGCAATTTCGGCAAGGAAGCGGCCCTCCTCGCCGGCCTCGAACACGCACGGCGCGGCGCCGTGCTGTTCATGGACGGCGATGGCCAGCACCCGCCATCCCTGGTGGAGACGCTGGTCGCGCGCTGGCTCGATGACGGCTACGACGTGGTCTATACCGCCAAGGCGCATCGGCAGAACGAGCCGTGGCTGCTGCGCAGCGGCGTGCACATCTTCTATTCGCTGATCAACTGGGGTTCGCGGCAGAAAATCCCGGAAGACGCCGGAGACTTCCGGCTGCTGTCGCCGCGCGCCGCCGCCGCCTTGCGGCAGATGCCGGAACGCAACCGTTTCTTCAAGGGCCTCGCGAGCTGGATCGGCTTCCGCCAGTTGCGCGTCGATTACGAGCCGGCGGCGCGCGAGCACGGCAAGACGAGCTGGAACCTGTGGTCGCTGCTCGCCTTCTCGATCGAGGGGCTGACCTCGTTCTCGGTCGCGCCGTTGCGGGTCGCGAGCCTGCTTGGTGTTGCCATCGCATTCGTCGCGCTGCTGTTCGGCATCTGGATCCTGTTCGAGACGTGGTTCTACGGCAAGGACGTGCCGGGCTATCCGTCGCTCGCGGTCGCCATCATGGTGCTCGGCGGCGTGCAGCTCGTCATGATCGGCGTGCTCGGCGAATATATCGGCAAGCTGCTGGCCGAGAGCAAACAGCGCCCGGTCTATTTCGTCGCCGAGCATCAGGTGAAGGCGGCCGAAGACGCGTCGACCGTGCCCGCTAAAAATGCGGCAAAGGATGCGGCGGAGTGACCGCTGCGCCGCGACGGCTGTGGCTCTGCGCGGACGACTACGGCATGACGCGCGGCGTCAGTGCCGCAATCCGCGATCTCATCGCACAAGGCCGGATCAATGCCACCTCGGTGATGATGCCGGCAGCAGCGCTGACCGACGACGAGGTTACCGCGCTGCGCAAGCTCAAAGATGACGGCCGCTGCGCCGTCGGCCTGCACATCACCCTCACCGCGCCGTTCCGGCCGCTGACGCCCTCGTTCCAGCCGCTGCGTGACGGCGCATTCCTGCCGCTCGCCGCCATGCTCGCAACCGCCACTGCCCGGCGGCTCGATGCCGCGAGCCTGACCCGCGAAATCGACGCGCAGATCGCCGCCTTCACCGCAGCATTCGGCGCGCCGCCCGACTTTGTCGACGGACACCAGCACGTCCAGCTTTTCCCGCAGGTGCGCGACGCGTTCCTGCACAGTGTCGCCACCCACGCGCCGCGCGCCTTTGTGCGGCAATGCGGCCGCACCATCGCGCTGCCAGCACGGCTGCGCGACCGCAAGGGGCTGCTGCTCGACATCCTCAGCGTCGCATTCCGCCGCCGCGCGGCGCGGCTTGGCGTCGCCACCAATCGCGGCTTCGCCGGCACCTATGATTTCGCGACGACCGCCGATGCGGCATCGCTCTTTCCCCGTTTTCTTGAGGACTTGCCGGATAACAGCATCGTCATGTGCCATCCCGGCCATGTCGATGACGATCTGCGGCAGCTTGATCCCCTGACCGATCCGCGCGCGCGGGAATATGACTATCTCGCCAGCGGCGCGTTTGCCGCGGAATTGGCGCGCCGCCGATTTGTGCTTGCCTCGGGTCTTTGATCGGCGCGGGCTGTCGGCCAATTGCGCAAAAATTGCGGCAAGACGTCTGCCCTGTGCGACGGAAATATTTTGTCGCAGGCATTCCCTGCGGCTGAAACCTTCCCACATTTCATCCGTTTGCAACGGCCGGCATCCGGCCACAGGGAGCAAAACCGATGACGCCGCAGGAACGCCAGTTGGTTGACGATCTGTTCGCGCGCCTCGCCAGCCTGGAATCCACGCCTCGCGATCCGGACGCCGTGCGCGCCATCCAGGATGGATTGCGGCAGGCGCCGAACGCCGTTTATGCGCTGGTGCAGACCGTTCTCGTCCAGGACGAGGCGCTCAAGCGCGCCGACGAGCGCATCCGCCAGCTTGAAGGCGGCGCCGACAGCACCGCCGCGAGCGGCGGTTTCCTCGACCAGATGCGCGACGCGCTGATGGGCCGGAGCGACCAGGCGCCGCGCGGCTCGGTTCCAAGCAGCGGTTCGCGCTGGGGTCAGCCGCAGGCCGCGCCAGCCGGCTCACCTGTCAATGCGCCGATGGCCGCGCAAGCCGCACCGGCGCCCGGCGAACGCGGCGGGTCATTTCTCGGAACGGCTGCCGCGGCAGCCGCCGGCGTGATCGGCGGCAGCCTGCTGATGAACAGCATCGGCTCGATGTTCGGCCATCGCGGTCAGGCGTTTGCCGACAGCAACGCGATGGATCGCGGCTCATCCGGGCGCGACGCGGGCGGCGATACACCATGGGGCAATTCCGGCGGCGAGCTGTCGCGCGAGGCCGGGCTGAACGACATCGGTCGCAGCGGCAACGATCAGCGCGCGTCGCTGTTCGGCAACGACGACAATGCCGGCGATGGCGACGACAGCGATTTCGATGACAGCGATTTCGGCGGTGGCGACTTCGGCGGCGATACCGCCTGACACTCGTATCCGTTCGCAACAAATGGGGATCCGGTGATCGAACCGGATCCCCTTTTTTGTTTGCGCCCGCCTACATCACCTTGACCTTGGCACCGACCTTCACGCGATCATAAAGATCGGTGACGTCCTCGTTGCGCATGCGGATACAGCCGGACGACACATTCTGACCGATCGTCCATGGCTCATTCGATCCGTGGATGCGATAGAGCGTCGAACCGAGATAGAGCGCGCGCGCACCGAGCGGATTGTTCGGTCCACCCGCCATGTATTTCGGCAGATAGGGCTGGCGCTGCAGCATCTCGTCCGGCGGACGCCAGTCCGGCCATTCCTTCTTCGCGCTGACGGTGTGCGTGCCGGCCCAGGTGAAGCCCGGACGGCCGACGCCGATGCCGTAACGTTTCGCCCGGCCGTTACCCTCGACCAGATAGAGAAACTTGTTCGGCGTATCGACGACCACCGTCCCCGCCGGTTCCTCCGTCGCATAGTCGACGTCCTGCGGCAGATAGCGCGGATCCATCGCCGGACGGCCCGGCTGATACGGCTCGCGCGGCTGCACCGCGACATATTGCGTTTCTGGTCGCACCGCGACGTAGTCCTGCGCCGGCATCGCATCCTGCCGCACATAGGCTTCGCTACGGCCGCTGGAGCGTTCGCCGAACAGGAATTCGATGAAGCCGCCGCCGAGATTGGGTTCGGCGCGCGCGTGCTGCTGCACGATGACATACTGGCGCGGCGCCGGCGCATTTTGCGGCGAGATATATTGCGGCACGCGATAGGACTGCGCCGCCGCAGCGGATGTCAGCAGCAACGTTAACGCCGCGCCTCCCATCAACCGATCCCGCATCGATGCCTCCCGCCTCACGCGACAACTGTCGCCCCCGAGTACAGGTGAAAAGCACCACCGAGGAGTAAATGCGCGGCAGATCGGAGCTTCACGCCACGGCAAACGTCGGCGTAACCTTTATTTTGTGTAAAACGCGAACCATCATGGTAAAGGCCGGGTTTCCAAACCTGTTGCAATTGCAACGGCGCGTTAAGCCGCCCCTCGTAAAAAGGAGGCGTCGCGTTGGGGGCCACGGTGCAACACAAAGTCTTCAGGATCGAACGATTGCTGCCGCAGGCGCGCCGGATCGCCGGCGAGCGGCCCGTCACCGGCCTCGCGGGCGGCACCGGTAGCACATCGCATGTGCGCGACGACGTCTTGCGGATGCGGCAGATGCTGCAGCGCGCGCGGCAGGAGCTCACCGCGACCACGGACACACGGCTCCAGCGCATGGCCGACGAACTGAAAAGCGTCCGCCGCGACACGGATTCGGCAACACACAAGGTGCTCGGCGCGATCGAGCAGATCGACGACATGGCGAAGACGCTCGCCGCTGCGCTGAAGCACGATCAACATCGCGCGCTGGCGCAGGATATCCAGGAACAGGCGACGCGCGTCTATGAGGCGTGCAATTTCCAGGATATCGCCGGGCAGCGGATCGCCAATGCGCTGCTGGCGATCGACGCGGTGGAAGGGCAACTGGCACGGGCGGTCGCGGCGCTCGATGATCGCGTGACCGCGCCGGCGGCTATCGAACGCAATGCACTGGTCAACGGTCCGAAACTCGACAGCGATACCGGACACGCGTCGCAGGACGATGTGGATCTGATCTTCAGCTAGGCATAACCGGCGCGGGCTTGCGGATTGCGAAGAAGCAGGCGAGCGCCGCGAGCGCGAACAGCGCGACGAGGCCGAGCGCGGCGGGGTCCGAGACCCGCTCCACCACGAACGCCATCACCAGCGGCGCCGCCGCCTGCATCAGCAGGAACGGCGCGGCGAGCCGGCCGATGATCCGTCCGTAACCGGCAGCGCCGAACAGCGACAGCGGCACCGCGCCGCGCGTGATGGTGATCAGCCCGTTCGAGCCACCGAACATCAGCATGAAGATCGCCGCCGTCGCCACCGACACCCCGACGACTTCCAGCATCGCAAAACCGATCAGCAGCGCACTCACCGCGCCGCGCGCGATCAGCAGCGGATGCAGGTTGCGCGCGAACAGAAACTCGATCAGCCGCGCGCCGACCTGCGCCGGCCCGAACAGCGCGCCGATGCTCACCGCCGTCGCCGCCTCGACCCCGCCGCGCTGGAAGATCGCGAGGAGATGCGCGGACAGACCCGACGGCACGAAGGCGTAAGCCGCAAAAGCCGTCGCCACGAGCAGGAACGTCAATCCGCGCGGCGGCAGCGCGGCCGGTTGCGCCGGCGCATCCGTCGCCACCACAGGCGCGGCGACCGCGCGCAGGCGAGGCAGCGCGAACGCATGCAGCGGCGCCGCGACCAGCATCAGCACCCCGGCATAAACGAGATAGGTGGTCTGCCAGCCGAGCGTGCTCAACAGCAGATAGGTCACCGGCCAGCTCACCGTCGAGGCGAAGCCGCCGGCGAGCGTCACCGCAGTGATGGCGCTGCGTGCCTCGATGCCGAAAATCCGCCCGAGCGAGGCGAAGGTCGCGTCGTAGAGATTTGCGCCCATGGCGACGCCGAGCACGATCCACGCAAAGACATAGGCGGCGGGGTGGGCGGCGGTGACCAGCAGCACGAAACCGAGCGCACCGGTGAGCGATCCGATCGCCATCACCACATGACCGCCATAGCGGTCGATGCCGCGGCCGACCCACGGCGCCGTCACGCCGGCCGCCAGCAGGCCGATGGAGAAACCGCCCATGGTGAAGGCGATCGACCAGCCGCGCGCCTGCGCGATCAAGGGCACCATCAGCACCGGGGTGTAGAACATCGCGCCCCAGCACAGAATCTGCGTGAGGCCGAGCACCGGCACCGCGCGCCAGCGACCGGTGATGAAATCCCGAAGCGGAGGCATGACGGAATCCTTTAGCGGATTCCCCCGCAAACGACGAACGCCGCATCAGCAGATGCGGCGTTCGCGCAAAGCATATCGAACAAACCGATCGGTTCGATCAGGTCCGCTTCGGTTTCGGCTTCGCCGTGGCGCGCGGGCGCGGCTTGGTGCCCTCGGCGCCGCAGCGGACATAGACGCTGGTGCCGTAGCGGCCCTGCACCTCCGGATCGATCCAGCGGGTGATCATCACCCGGCCGTCGAACGAGATGATCTCGCGGTCCTGGATGCCGCCCGGCTCCCCGGCGGGGCCGATATAGGTCTTGCCGCCCGGTCCGCCCTTGAGCCGCAACTCTTCCGGCGTCGCCTGGTCGGCGAGGTGCATGATGACGCCACCGGTCGGTCCCATGGAGATGACATAGGGCTGGCGGCACTGGCCGGCGGCGGCAGCCTCGGTGCGCGCCTGGTCTTCCGGCTTGTGGTAGGCGGCGAGGCCGTAGCGGCCGACGATCTCGGCCGGCTGATAGGCCGGCGGCAGCGACGGGATCGGCGCGGGCGCCGGCGGCGCCTCGGGCTCCCGCGTGCTGGCGCAGCCTGCCAAGGCCAAGGCCGCGAACAGGGCCAGCGAGACAGGCGACAACGCCAGACGGCGGGCAAGACAGCGACGGCTCATAAGCACTCCTTGGCTCGCCAGCAACGCAGCGCTGCCGGACTTCTCGAACGCGCACGCGACAATCTCGGTTCCGGCCGGGCGTGCGCAGCCGCGGCCTGTTGCGATGTCATCATAGCATAAAGATGGCAAAAGTTCCTTTGAAATCCGCCGCTTCGGGCGTCCAGCCGGAAGGCCGTCAGTTGGTCGCCGGGCGAAACCGCAGCGGCTGCGGCCCGCCGGTGAGCGCAACCCCTTCGCCGGTGGCCTCCCAGCGGTTCGACTGGGTCAGCGCCGCGAGCAGCGTGATATCGGCCTGCTGGCGCTGATCGCTGCACTGGCCCGGCCCCTGCATCTCCGGCAGCGGGGCCTGCGCCAGATCCGGGGTCTCCGCCGTCACGGTCAGGCTGCCGTCCGCCGCCGGCTCGATCCGCCCGGCAATGCTGCGGCACCACAGGTCGAAAGTGGCGCGGCCGTCGGCGGCGAGCGTCAGGCTCGGAACCCGTTTGCTCGGCCGCATCGGCGCGGCATCGAGCAGCAATTCACGGTCGCGCGGGAAATCTTTGTGCAAATCCTGCGCGGAGGCCGCGCCGATGCCGGCAAGACAACAAAGCATGATCGCAGCGCAGCAAGGCAGCTTCATTCCATCGTTCTCCTTCATCGCCGGGCAGCGGATGGCGCGACACCGTGGCAACGTCAAGGCGTCCCGCACAGGAATACGCGGTCTCCGCCGTTTGTTAGACTGACGTATCCACAGCAGGGGTATCCCGTGACCGAGCCGAAAATCGCGCCGCATCTGGATCAGCGCATCATCAATCTCTACGACCGCTTCACCCATGGCGGCATGAACCGCCGCGACTTCCTCGACCGGCTGCGCGATCTCGCCGGCTCGGCTGCCGCCGCGGCGGCGCTGCTGCCGCTGTTGCAGAACGATTACGCGAAAGCGGCGATCGTGCCGGACGGCGATGCACGGCTGGCGGCGGAGCGTGTCTCGTTCCCGTCGCCGAAGGGCACCATCAACGGCTATCTGGCGCGGCTGAAGGCCGGCGCCGGCACGACCAAGCGCCCGGTGGTGCTGGTGATCCACGAGAACCGCGGCCTCAATCCGCATCTCGAAGACGTCGCGCGCCGGCTCGCGCTTGCTGGCTTCCTCGCTTACGCCGTCGATCTCCTGTCGCTGGTCGGCGGCACGCCGGCAAGCGAGGATGCGGCGCGCGAGTTGCACGGCAAGCTCAATCAGGATGACGCCGTGACCGCGCTCGTCGCCGCCGTGTCGTTCCTGAAGAAGCATCCGGAATCGACCGGCAAGGTCGGAGCGGTCGGCTTCTGCTTCGGCGGGTTGATGATCAACCGGCTGGCGGCGGCAAGCCCGGAGCTTGACGCCGGCGTCGCCTATTACGGGCGGCAGATTCCGGCGGCGCAGGTGCCGGCGATCCACGCCGCGCTGTTGCTGCACTATGCCGAGAACGACGACGGCGTGAACTCCGGCATCGCCGCCTATGAGGAGGCGCTGAAGGCGAACGGCAAGAGCTTCACGATCTACAAATATCCCGGCACGCAGCACGCTTTCAACAACGACACCGGCGCGGCGCGTTACAACAAGGCCGCCGCCGATCTCGCCTGGGAGCGCACGCTGGCGTTCTTCAGCGACAAGCTCGGCGCGCCACCGAAGGCGGGGTGAGAACCGGTTGCGTGTCACCCTGTTCTCTTGGCGTCATGTCCGCACTTGTTGTGGTCATGACGGCTGAGAGAGTTGCGTCTCTCTCCAAGCCTCATGGTGAGGAGGCTCGCCATC
>JAHBZF010000105.1 GCA_019635575.1 Pseudolabrys sp.
CGCTTCGACCCATGCGCTCGGTCCGAACCGCGACGGCGTGTCGGTCTACACCCTGAACATGGGTCAGCCGGTGAAGATTCTCGACCTCGCCGAACGCATGATCCGTCTCTCGGGGCTCGAGCCGAACCGCGACATCGAGATCACCTTCACCGGCGTCCGTCCGGGCGAGCGCATGCACGAAATCCTGTTCGCGCGCGAGGAGGAGACCGGCGAGGTCGGCATTCCCGGCATCGTCGCGGCGCGGCCGTTGCAGCCGTCGCTCGCCGCGATCCGCGACTGGCTCGCGGCGCTGGAACGCGGCGTGGCGCGGGGTGACCGCGCCGCCTGCGATGCGGTGCTGCGCGCCGCCGTGCCGGAATTTGCCGGGCATGGTGCTGGTCCTGCCGCGTCTGATACGGTGCCGGCCGCTGCCCCTTCGACCGGAGCCCGCTGATGGACCTCGCCGCGTTCTTCGCATCGGAATTTGCCGAGCATCGCGACACCGTGGCGCGCGCCGAGGCGAACCTGGGTCCGGCTTTTGCCGGGCTGGTCAAAGCCTGCGTCCACTCGATCAAGGGCGGCGGCAAGATCCTGTTCTTCGGCAATGGCGGCAGCGCGGCGGACGCCCAGCATCTCGCCACCGAACTGACCATCCGCTACCGCAAGGATCGCGCGCCGATCGCCGCCATCGCCCTGACGACCGACAGTTCGTCGCTGACGGCGGCCGGCAACGATCTCGGTTTCGAGCAGATTTTCGCCCGGCAGATCGCCGCGCTCGGCCGGGCCGGGGACGTGGCCATCGGCATCTCCACCTCGGGCAACAGCCCGAACGTGCTGGCTGCTCTGCAACAGGCCCGCGCCATGAAGCTCGTCACGGTGGGCTTCAGCGGCCGCACCGGCGGCAAGCTGCCGCCGTTGTGCGACCACGCGCTGCTGGTGCCGTCCGACACCACCGCGCGCATCCAGGAACTGCACATCATGCTCGGGCAGATGCTGTGCGGCGCGCTGGAGATCGAACTCGGCCTCGTCCCGCAAGTCTAAGCAAACCGCCTGAGCAAGACCGCCTGAGCCAACGTGGCGCTTGCGCTTCGCCCTGTCACCGCAGCATCATCCTGTCCGCGCCGGATATCACCGGCATCAGGGAGAGGGGCATGGCGAAACGGAAAAAGGCCAAGGCTAAAGCGCCCAGGCGCAAATCCAAGAAGCGCACATCGAAGCGCGCATCAGCGAAGAAAGCGAAGACCGCGGCGAAAGCCTCGCGCGCCAAGAAGTCGCGTGCGAAGAAGGTCCGTCGGCCGGCCCGAAAAGCGGCGGCGAAAAAGACCGCCGCCCGGCGTTCGTCATCGGCGCGGAAACCGGCAGCAAAGCCTGTCCGCGAAAAGACGGCCCGTGCGCGCGGCCAGATCGAGCAGCAGGGGGACAGCGTCGACGTCAATTCCGACGAGAGCTTCCCGGCCTCCGACCCGCCGAGCTGGACGCCCGTGACGGGGGAAAAATAACGGCGATCCATCCGCGTCCGGAACCCGATGGAACGGACCCGCGTCTGGGCCGTTTTCCTTCAGGAACAGGAGGATGGATCATGGATCAGCAGACCAGAGCGCCGGAAAAACCGCGCGAGCGGGTCGAAAAGGAGCGCCACCGGATCAAGAAGCAGGAAGATGAAGTCACCCAGCAGTCGGATGACAGCTTTCCGGCGTCCGATCCGCCGAGCTTCACGCCGGTGAAAGGCCCGACCGGCGAACCCGATACGAAGAAATAAGACGTATCGCCGGTTTGAGCTCAAAGCCCGCGCCGCAAGCGCGGGCTTTTCCTTGAACTGATTCATCAAGATTGGGCGATCTCTCTCAACCGTTCGTCCCCGCGAAAGCGGGAACCCACGCTTGGAAACATCGTACGGTGTCGCAAAGTGTGGATTCCCGCTTTCGCGGGAATGAACGGAGGAAAGAGTGTGCCGTCGCCAACGAATTGAACGTTGGTCAAGGCTTGCGGACCAAACGGCGCTCGAGCGGAAACGCCTGCCAGCCGAACTTGTCGGCGACGAAGCCCCATAATCCTTTCGGCGCGAACAGCATCACCACGATGGCGACGGCGCCGAGCATCAGGAGATAGAGGCTGCCGAGATCGGCCAGCGTCTCGCGCAGCAGGAAGAACACGATTGTGCCGATCAGCGGCCCCTCGACCCGGCCGATGCCGCCGATCACGGTGATGAAGATGACGAACGCGGTCCAGTCGTTGACGCTGAATGCCGTGTCCGGCGAGATGCGCAGCTTGGTGAGGAATATGAGCGCGCCGGTCATGGCCGTGCCGGCCGCCGTCGCGACATAAACGAGATATTTGATCCGCATCACGCTGATGCCGTTCGACCGCGCCGCGGTTTCGTTGTCGCGGATCGCGGTGAGGGCGAGTCCGTAGCGCGAGCGCAGCAGCAGGACGATGCCGCCAACCACCAGCACCGCAAGGCCAAGCGCCAGCCAGTAGATGATATATTCGCGCATCGCGCGCGTCGCGGCGATGCCGGTGATGACGCCGGCCGGCAGGCTGACGCCGGAGCCGCCGCCGAGCACGCCGATCTGCGCGGCGACCAGCCGGAAGATTTCCGCCACCACCCAGGTGCCGATGGCGAAATAGTGCCCGCGCAACCGGAACATCAGCGCCGCGACCGGCACCGCCAGCAAGGCGGCAAGCGCGCCGGCGACGATGATCGCCGCGATGGGCGGCACCCCGAACAGGATCGCCGCCGCGAACAGCACATAGCCGCCGAAGCCGACATAGGCTTGTTGTCCGACGGAGACGAGACCGGCGTAACCCGCCAGCAGGTTCCACAGGCTCGCCAGTGCGACGAAGGTGAAGATCTCGCCCATGAGCCGCAGCGAGGCGCGGTCGGCCCAGAGCGGGGCGGCGGCGAGTGCCACCACCAGCAGCGCCAGAAACGTCATGCCAATGCGGCTCGCGCGCGTGGCATGCTCGACACGGATCGCGGCGTCGCTCATCCCTGCACCTTCGGAAACAGGCCTTGCGGCCGCACCGCGAGGATCGCGATGAAGACGAGATGCCCGGCCAGCACCTGCCAGCCGGGATCGATCTGCGCGCCGATCGCCTGCGCCACGCCGAGGATGATGCCGCCGGCGAGCGTGCCCCACAGGCTGCCGAGGCCGCCGATGATCACCGCCTCGAAGCCATAAATAAGCCGCGCCGGGCCGATGGCCGGATCGAAATTGGCGCGCACGGCGAGGAACACGCCGGCGACCGCGACCACCGCGAGCGACAGCGCCATCGCCAGTGCGAAGACGTGCCGCGTGTCGAGCCCCATCAGTTGCGCCACCGAGGGATCGTCCGACGTGGCGCGGAATGCGCGGCCGAACGCGGTGCGATAGAACAGGAGTTGCAGCCCGCCGATGATCGCGACCGTCACGCCGAATTGCAGCAGCGGCAGCAACCCGATCCAGACGCCGGGCAGCGCCTGAAACGCCTGCACCTCGATGGCGCCGGCGGTCAGCTTGCGGCTGTCGGCGGTGAACCATTCCAGCAGTCCGTTCTGGATGATCACCGACAGGCCGAAGGTGACGAGCAGCGGCGGCAGCAGGTCGTCGCCGAGCGTGCGGTTGAGGATCAGCCGCTGTAGCGCATAGCCGATCACTGCCATCGCCGGCACGACGATGACCAGCGACGTCAGCGGATCGAGGCCGAGCGTCGTCACCACCACCAGCGCCAGGTATGACGCGAGCACGATGAGGTCGCCGTGGGCGATGTTGACGAGCCGCATCACGCCGAAGATCAGAGAGAGACCAGCGGCGAACAGCGCGTAAAGTCCGCCGATCAGCACGCCCTGCACGATGGCATTGACCCATTGCATCGCCTCACACTCCGAAATAGGCGGCGGACACCGCCTCGCGGGTGAGGGATTTCGCGTCGCCTTCGAGCGCGACGCGGCCTTCCTGCAGGCAGTAGACGCGGCGCGCGGCGCTCAATGCCTGCACGATGTCCTGCTCGACGATGACCAGCGACAGGCCCTCGCCGGTGATGGCGGGCAGCCGGTCGTAGATTTCCTTCACGACGATGGGCGCGAGGCCGAGGCTGATCTCGTCGCACAGCAGCAGTTGCGGGTTCGACATCAGCGCGCGGGCGATGGCGACCATCTGCTGTTGACCGCCGGAGAGCGACATCGACGGTTGTCGCCGCCGTTCCTCGAGAATGGGAAACAGGTCGAACACGCGCTGGAGCGACCACGGCCCCGGCCGCCCGGCCTGCGCGCCGATCAGCAGGTTCTCCTCGACGCTGAGAGACGGAAACAGCCGCCGGCCTTCCGGCACCAGCGCGACGCCGCGCCGGACCATGGCGAAGGCGGGGAGCGTGCCGACCGCCTCGCCGGCGAACCGGAGCGTGCCGGCGCGCGGATGCAGTTGTCCGGCGAAGGTCTTGAGCAGCGTGCTCTTGCCGGCGCCGTTGGCGCCGATCACCGCGACCACCTCGCCGGGCGCGATGGTGAGCGACACGCCAAACAGCGCCTGGAAGTCGCCGTAGAACACGTCGAGCGCGTCGGCTTTCAGCAGCGCGTCAGGCATCGGCGGGAATCCCCATATAGATTTCCTGCACCGGCGCGCTTTTGATGACGCTGTGCGGCTCGCCCTGCGCGATGAAGCGTCCGCCGTGCAGCACCACCAGCCGGTCGACCACCGAGACGAGCGCGTGGACGATGTGCTCGATCCAGATCACCGAGACGCCGTCGGCGCGGATGTCCTTGATGAGCGCGACCAGCGCCGTGCATTCGTGCTCGGTGAGCCCGCCGGCGACTTCATCGAGCAGCAGCACGCGCGGCTTCGTCGCCAGCGCCCGCGCCAGTTCGAGCCGCTTGCGGTCGAGCAAGGTCAGCGCGCCGGCCGGGCGGTTGGCTTTTTGCGACAAGCCGCAGCGATCGAGAATGTCGGCGCAGGGCGCATAGACGTCGCGTTCGCGCGCGCCGGTGCCGAAGGCGGCGGCAACGACGACATTCTCGAACACGGTCATGCCGCCGAACGGCTGCGGAATCTGGAACGAGCGCGCGAGGCCGAGCCGGCAGCGCCGCTCCGGCGGCAGCGTCGTGATGTCCGCGCCGTCGAAGATGACGCGGCCCCCGTCGGGCGCGAGCGTGCCGGTCGCCATGCCGAACAGTGAGGTCTTGCCTGCGCCGTTCGGGCCGATGATGCCGAGTGCCTCGCCCGGCGCCAACGACAGATCGATCCGGTCGGCGACGACGACCGCGCCGAACCGTTTGGAGATCTGTTCGAGGGCGAGGAGGGCGGGCACTTGCGGTATTCCCCGGTGTCATTGCCGGGCTTGACCCGGCAATCCATCTTCACATCCAAGCTGGATGCGCGGATCAAGCCCGCGCATGACAGCGGAGGTTATGTCAGCGCCTTCAGCGTCCCGCCGACCGGAATCTGCGGCGCCGGCTTGTTGGTGGTGACGACGAGGTCGAGCTTGCCGTCCTTTTTCTGCCATTGCCCGGCGACCAGCGGCGTCTTGGTGACGTTCTTCACCGGCTGGCCGCTCCACTGCACCGGACCGACGATCGACTGGTAGTTGGTGGCGGCGATGGCATCGCGGATCGAGGCGGGATCGTCGAGCTTCTTGGTGCGCTTGAGCACGTCGATCGCCACCTCGAAAAGCGCGTGTTTGAAGCCGATCGGCTGCGTCCACGGCCGGCTGGTCGCGGCGGTATAGGCATCGGTGAGCTGTTTCGGCGTCTGGCCGGTGAGGCCGGACTTGAACGGATGCGTCGGCGTCCACCAGATTTCGCTGGTCAGCCCTTCGCCGCGATCGCCGAGCGCCGCGACGGCGGACGGGAACAGCAGCGCCTTGGCGACGGTGACGATCTTCGGCTTGAAGCCCTGCTGCGCCGCCTGCGACCAGAATGTGGCGAAGTCCGGCGGGATGAACACGCCGGTGACGATCTCCACATTCGCCGCCTTGAACGCGGAAATCTGCGCGGTGAAATCGTTGGAGAGCGGCTGATACAGACCGGGATTGACCAGCTTGTAGCCGGCCTTCGCCAGCGCCGGCGGGAAGCCCATCACCGGATCGGCGAAGGCGTTGCCGTCGGCGTCGTTGGAGAACATGCCGCCGACCGCCTTGTTGGTCGGCATCGAATCCCACAGCGCGGTGAATGCGGCGAGCAGATCCTCCGCGCCCCAGAAGAAATGATAGGTCCAGTTGAAGCCCTTCTTCGGATCGCCCTTGCGGCCGAAGAAATAGGCCTGCCACGGGCAGTCCGTGGTGATGCAGGGCACCTCGTTGACTTCCGCCTGATCCGCCACCGGGTTGGTGGTGTCCGGCGTCGAGGCGGCGACGATCAGATCGACCTTGTCGCGCAGGATCAGTTCGGAGGCGACTTCCGACGCGCGCGCGGTGTTCGACTGGCTGTCCTTGGAGATGATCTCGACCTTGTAGGTCTTGCCGCCGTTCTGGATGCCGTTCGCCAGCAGCTTGTTGATCTGTTCGAGAATGAACGGATCGGCCTCGCCGAACGCGGCGAGCGGCCCGGTGCGCGGCGAGACGTGACCGATCTTGATGGTCCTGCTCTGCGCATGTGCGGGGATGACGCGCAGGATCGCCGGCGCCGCGATCAGGCTCGCGCCGCCTTGCAGCGCGGTGCGGCGGGAAAAGGTCTTGTCGCTCATGTCGTCCTCCCGGTTGTTGGTGCGTCAGTCGAGACTGCGCGCGTTCTTGAGATGTTGCACGACGCGCTGGCGCAGCGCCTGTTGCTGCTCCGGCGTCCAGGCACGAAATCCTTCGCCGCTTTTGAAGCCGAGCTTGCCGTCGTTGACGAGCTTTTCAAGGTATGGCGATGCCGCGGGGCGGCTGTCGATCGCCGGCAGCACCGTCTTGTGAATTGCCAGCGTCAGGTCGGTGCCGACCAGATCGGCGTTCTCCAAGGGGCCGAGCACGGCGAGCCGCCGGCCGAACGACGCTTTCACCACCGCGTCGACGGTCTGCGCGTCGCAGATACCGTTCTCCACCAGCGCGATCGCCTCGCGCCACAGCGCGTGTTGCAGGCGGTTGCCGATGAAGCCCGGTACGTCCTTCTTCACATGCGCCGGCGTTTTGCCCGCGTCGCGGTGCAGCGCCATGGTCCAGGCGACGACATCGGGCGACGTCCATTCGGTCTCGATCACCTCGACCAGCGGCACCAGGAACGGCGGATTCCAGAAATGCGTGCCGAGCGCGCGCTCGCGCTTGTTCAGGCCCTGCATGATCGCGGTGATCGGGATCACCGAGGTGTTGCTGGCGAGGATCGTGTCCGGCCGCACATGCTTCTCGATCTCGGCGAACAAAGACTGTTTCAGGTCGAGGTCTTCCAGCACCGCCTCGACCACGTAATCCGCGTCGCGCACCGCGTCGGCGAGGTCGGCGACCGGCGTGATGCGGTCGAGCGCCGCCTGGTCTTCACCGAGATCTTTCAGATTGGCGAGGACGCGGTCTTTCGCGGCGTCGAGCGCCGGCTTGAACGTGTCGGTGATGGTGACATCATGCCCGGCGAGCGCGAACACCTGGGCGATGCCGTGGCCCATCAGGCCGGCGCCGACGACGGCGATGCGGGCTTTGCTCATGTCACCCTGCCGTGTAGCCGCCGTCCGCGTAGAGAATGTGGCCGGTGTAGAAATCCGACGCGCGCGAGGCGAGGAACAGGAGCGGGCCGGCAAGGTCCGCCGGTTCGCCGAGGCGCGCTTTCGGCACGCGGGCAAGGAAGCCCTTGCGCACGTCGCGCGCTTTCTCGGTGTCCTCGTACATCCATGCGGTGAGCGCCGAGCGAAACACGGTCGGCGCGATGGCGTTCACGGTGATGCCGGTGTCGCCCCATTCGCAGCCGAGCGCCTTGGTGATGCCGTCCACGGCCGACTTCGAGGCGCAATAGGCGGTGTAGCCGGCCGGATGGCCGAGCAGGCCGCGCGCCGAGGACATCAGCACGATCTTGCCGCTGGTCTTGCCATCCTTGCCTTGCTTCAACATTTGTTTGCCGGCGGCGCGCGCCATCAGCCAGGACTGCGTGACGTTGGCGTCCATCACGTCGAGGAAGCGCTCCGGCGCCATCTCCGTGATCTTCGCCACGTCGTTCTTGCCGGACCCGACGACGAGGATATCGACGCGGCCGAACGCCTTGACCGCGGCATCGACGATCTTGTCGCAGTTCGCCTCGGAGGAGGGGCGCAACGCCACGGTCTCGACCTTGCCGCCGCCGAGCGCGGCGCATTCCGCCGCCACCTGTTTCAGTTCGTCCGCCTTGCCGGCGGCGATCACGACGTTGGCGCCGGCGCCGGCCAGCACCTTCGCGGCGAGCGCGCCGAACGCGCCCGATGCGCCGGTGACGATGGCGGTCTGTCCCTTGATGTCGAACAGCGACAGCGGATTTTTCAGGAAGGCGTCGGACATGGTTCTACCCTTTGACTCGGTGCGCTCCCTCTCCCCGCATGCGGGGAGAGGGTCGGGGTGAGGGGCCGGAAGAGAAGCCTGCCCCTCACCCGGCTCACTGTTTCACAGCTCGCCACCCTCTCCCCGCTGGCGCGGGGCGAGGGGAAGCTTCTTCACTTCAACTTCATTTGGGCGGAGCCGCCACCGCCACCGCGATGGTGCAGACCTCGTGGCCGCGGTTGATGATCTCGCGGCTTTCATTCGGCGCGATGTAGCAACTGTCACCTTGCTTGATGACCTGCTCCTTGCCGCCGGCGATCACCGTCAGCTCGCCCGCCAGCACGTAATAGATCTTCTCCGGCGGGGAGGCGTCCGGGCCGGCGCCGCCGCCGGGCAGGAAATGCGAGATGCCGAACACGAGGGCTTGCGAGCCGCCCATCTCGGCGCCGAACACGCGAAACGATTTGTAGTCGCGGTGGTTCGGCGCGTCGTAGGGCTTCGCCTCGGAGAATTTGCGGACGATCATGGCGCGTGCTCCTCAAGCAAACTTCTTGCCGCTCTCGATGCGGTACTTGCCGCTCGGGTCGGCCATCGCCACGAGGCGGATGATGCAGCCGTCGCCGCGATCCCAGTTCCACGGGAAGAACGCGAAGGTGCAGCGCCGCCCGGTGACCTTGTCGAGATCGCCGCCGATATTCTCGATGCCGAGGATGCCATTCTTGAACAGGATGCGGTGCACCGGCTCCCATTCCGGGAAGTCGTCCTTCCAGTTGCGGCCGCCGGACCACTCGAAATATTCCTTTTCGAGATGCGGATGCAGCGGGCCGTTGCGTTGCGGGCCGATCGCGGTGGCGAGCGGGTGGTCGTTCGCCTGCGTGTCGTGGCCGACCACCTTCACCTTCTTCTCGACGAACCATTCGCCGGCCGACTTCACGAACCCCGGCGCGCGGCAGAAATAGTCCTCGCTGTCCTCGTATTTGTGATGCCAGCCGGTGTTGACGATGACGACGTCGCGCGGCCGCACGATCTTGCCGGCGGCTTTCTCCAGATCGTCATAGGTGATCGGCTCCCACTGCTTCTTCGGGATCGAGACGACGATGCCGGAGCCGAAGAAGTGCGGCAGCGGCACCTCGTCGATGAACGGCGTGCCCTCGACCACATGCGCCGGCGCGTCGATATGCGTGGTGTTGTGCATCGAGGTGGTGATGCGCTGCGACAGAACGCCCGACTTCGCCATGTAGTGGATGCGCTCGATCTTCACGTCCTCGAAATACGGCCAGTTCGGCGACTGGTAACCGAACCGATGCGAGAGGTTGTAGAATTCGAGCCCCATGTCGTTCTTGAGGTTTTCCTCGAACATGATGCCGCGGATTTTCTTGGCCATGCGGTTTACTCCCTTGAATGGTGATCGATGTGGCCGCCGCGCGGGCGGCGGCGTGCGTGTGTCGCCGGTCAGGCGGCCAACTAGGCCGCCTTGGCGTTGAGTTGCGCGAGCAGCGCGCGCTTGGTCGCCATCAGCCGCTCGGCGATCTGCGTCTGGCGGTTGACGAAGCGCGGCGTCGGCACCGGCACCGAGATCGCTACCGGATTGCCGAGCGGATCGTGCATCGCAACGCCGACGGCGCTGATGCCGAGCGTGTGCTCCTCGCGGTCGAATGCGACGCCGATCTTGCGGATGGTCGCGAGTTCAGCGAGCAGCGGGTCGAGCCGCGTGATGGTCTTCGGCGTCCGCTCGGCATAGTCGCGGCCGATCAGCGCCTCGACCTGCTCGTTGGTCAGCTTGGCGAGATAGGCTTTGCCGTTCGCCGTGCAGTGCAGGGGGAAGGTCTCGCCGACCGCGGCTTCGGTGCGCAGGCGCTGCGAGCCGACCACCTGATCGATGAAGATCAGATGATCCTTCTTCACCGTGGCGAGATCGACCGTCTCCTGCAATTCCTGCGACAGCCGGGTCAGGAACGGCCGCGCCTGATGCACGAAGTCGCTGCGCACCGAGGCGGCGAGCCGCAGGATCGCCGGGCCGAGGCGCACGCGACCGTTCGGCGTCGCGGCGATCAAAAGCTTTTCGCCTTCCAGCGCGGCGACGATCCGCTGCACCGTAGAGCGGGCCAGCCCGACACGTTGCGCGATCTGGCCGAGGCTGAGACCATGGGTCTCATCCTCCAGCGCCCGCAGGATGCAGGCGGCGCGTGCGATCACCTGAACCTGGCTGTTTTCGCTGACTTGAAGCTTCGCGTCCCGTGACGGCCGCATCCTGTTTCCACCCTGTTTTATTATGTTTGTATTGTGGGACAGCTTAACCCATGGAATGGTACAGGCAAGCCCCTCGCCAAAGAGGCGGTGGAACAGCGGCTATAACCGCGAGAGTGAAAGTCCGGAGGACGCCCGATGGTTCGCAAGATCGCGCTCGAAGAACATTTCATCGACCCGGCCACGTTTGATTACTGGCGGCCGACCATGTCGGAGGTTCCGGCGCCGTTCGTGGAAAAGCTGATCGCCGCGCTGTCGGATTTCGGCGAGCAGCGGCTGAAGCTGATGGACGAATGCGGTCTTGCGCATTGCGTGCTCGCCGCGTCCGGTCCCGGCGTGCAGGCGGAGCGCGATACCGCGACCGCGATCCGCAACGCGCGCGCGTCCAATGATTTTCTCGGCAAGGAAGTGACGAAGCGCCCGGACCGCTATTCCGGCTTCGCGCATCTGCCGATGCAGGATGCGAAGGCCGCGGCCGACGAGCTCGAACGCTGCATGCGCGACTACAAATTCCGCGGCGCGATGATCAACGGCCAGACCCACGGCCGCTATCTCGACGATCCGGCGCTCTATCCGTTCTGGGAGCGCGCCGAGGCGCTCGGTGCGGTGGTCTATCTGCATCCGGCCGATCCGGAAGCGGTCTATCCGGCGCTCGCCGGCTACAAGTCGTTGCAGCGCGCCACCTGGGGCTGGGGCGTCGAGACCGGCTCGCATGCGCTGCGGCTCGTTTTCAGCGGTCTGTTCGACCGTTTCCCGAAGGCGAAATTCGCGCTCGGCCACACCGGCGAGACCTTGCCGTTCCTGCTGTGGCGGTTCGACAGCCGCGCCAAGCTCTACAACGTCAAGCTCGGCCGCGAACCGTCGCAATACATCAAGGACAATATCTGGGTAACGATCTCCGGCATGTATTCCAAGGAGCCGCTCGATTGCGCGCTCGCCGCGCTCGGCCGCGACCGGGTGATGTTCTCCGCCGACTTCCCGTTCGAGGACGCACGCGAGGCGTGCCACTTCATGGATACCGTGCCGCTCGATGAGGGCGTGCGCGCGGATGTGGCCTTCAACAACGCGGCGAAGCTGCTGGGGGTGTGAAAGCGCACGCGCTCTCACCCCGCCTCATCCTGAGGGCGGGCGAAGCCCGCGTCTCGAAGGATGCGGCGGCCCCAATGTCATCTCATGGTTCGAGACGCCCGGCTTTGCCGGGCTCCTCACCATGAGGCTTGCCGCCGCCTACGAAATCACCCGCACCGGCTTCCCATCCACAAACGCCCGAATATCCTCGACGATGTCGCGGAAATAGACGCGGTAGTTCTGCTCGCTGACGTAGCCGAGATGCGGCGTCAGCACGACGTTGTCGAGTGAGCGGAACGGGTGATCCACCGGCAGCGGCTCCACGTCGAACACGTCGAGCCCGGCGCCGGCGATTTTCTTGTCCCGCAGCACCGCGAGCAATGCGGCCTCGTCCACCAGCGGCCCGCGCGCGGTGTTGATCAGATAGGCGTCGCGCTTCATCCGGCCGAGGTCGGCGGCGCCGACCACGCCGCGCGAGCGGTCCGACAGCGCGTAGTGAATCGTGACGATATCGGCCTCGCGGAACAGCGCCTCCTTGGTGGCGTAGCCGACGCCGGCCTTCTCGGCGTCCTCCGCTTTCAGGTTCTGGCTCCAGGCGATCACCTTCATGCCGAACGCCTGCGCGACGCTGGCGACGCGATGGCCGAGCTTGCCGAAGCCGACCACGCCCAGCGTCAGCCCTTCGAGATCGCGGCCGAGCGTCACCTGCCACGGCTCGCCGGCCTTCATCCGCTGGTTCTCGAAGCCGATGCGGCGCGTCAGCTCCAGCATCAGCCCGAAGGCGATGCCGACGGTCGGCGCGCCGACCGTGCCGGTGCCGCAGACGGTGACGCCGTGCTCGGCGGCGGCCTTGAGATCGAACGAGTTGTTCTTGGCCCCGGTGGTGATCAGTAGCTTGAGCTTCGGCAGCGCGGCGATGGTCGCGCGGGGAAACGGCGTGCGCTCGCGCATGCCGACGACGATCTCGAAATCCTTGAGCGCCGCGATCGCCGCCTGCGGGCTGGCGAAGGGTTCGGTGAACACCTGGACGTCGACGCCGGGAAGCGTGCTCCAGTCGGCGAGCCGCCGCGCCACGTTCTGATAGTCGTCGAGGATCGCTGCGCGCATCGGCCGGCTCCCGTTCAAGTCTGGCGGGCGGCACGATAGACCGGAGCAGCCCGGAAAGTCAGGCCACGGCTGGACGACCAGCCTTGCGTCCTTCGGCGGAGGGGTTCAGCGCGCGGGCGGATAGACGCCGCGGGCGCGGCACTTGGGGCCGGGACCACGCATATAGTGCTTCTCGGGCCGGTAGGGGTCGATCACGCGGGTCAGGAGGCGGCCGACCTGGCCGGCGGCGCGCGCCAGCGGACGCGGCAGATGGATGAAAAAGGTCACGGCCAGTCTCGCTGCGGTCATCGCAACACCCAAGACACTATCCAAGACACTCATGCGCTCGGTGGCCGGCATGGTCATCATCCCATGCCGTCACCCTACCTTCGTCGCGCCGGGCGCGGCCGAGGTTCATGGCGTCAACCCTAATGCGACAGGTCTTAACGCCCGGTCGCCGGCACGCCCGCGGCCGTGTGTTTTGACGCACAGGCTTTCCATTTGGTGAGCGACTGTGGCCGAAAAGCCGCTTTGAAACTTGCCCTATGAAACTTGCGCCTGCGCACCGGCGCCGTTACATCAGCGCCATTCCCCGACAGAGCGCCGCCCGGAACCCGCGCCGGTGCGCGACCGGCGCCTGACGGACCTGCGCGAGCGCCGGTCCGGTGGGTCAAAAGTTGTCGAGAGGTTGCGATGAACGGCCGCCAATTCATCTATCACATGCAGGGTCTGACCAAGGCTTACCCGGCCGGCAAGAAGGTGCTCGATAACGTGCACCTGTCGTTTTACCCGGACGCCAAGATCGGCGTGCTCGGCGTCAACGGCTCGGGCAAATCGACCCTGCTGCGGATCATGGCCGGGATCGACACCGAGTTCTCCGGCGACGGCTGGGTCGCCGAGGGCGCCCGCGTCGGCTATCTGGAGCAGGAGCCGCAGCTCGATCCGGGAAAGACCGTCCGCGAGAACGTGATGGAAGGCGTCGCCGCCAAGAAGGCGCTGCTCGACCGCTATAACGAGATCGCCGCCAACTATTCGGACGAGACCGCCGACGAGATGGCGAAGCTCCAGGACGAGATCGACAGCAAGAACCTGTGGGACCTCGATTCCCAGGTCGACCTCGCCATGGATGCGCTGCGCTGCCCGCCGGACGACGCCGACGTCACCAAACTCTCGGGCGGCGAGCGCCGCCGCGTCGCACTGTGCCGGCTGTTGCTCGACCAGCCGGACCTGCTGCTGCTCGACGAACCGACCAACCATCTCGACGCCGAAAGCGTGAACTGGCTCGAAGGGCATCTGCGCGATTATCCGGGCGCGATCCTGATCGTCACCCACGACCGCTACTTCCTCGACAA
>JAHBZF010000106.1 GCA_019635575.1 Pseudolabrys sp.
CACCGTGGAGGTTCGAGTCCTCTTCTGGGCACCATCGTCCGGCCGGCGTTGAGACCGGTCGTTCATTTCAGCCGCGGCGCAACAGCGGGCACAGCATGACCATCCGCCTGCATCGTGGCGATCTTCCCGATCTTTCGCGCTATTCCGGCGCCGTCGCCATCGATACCGAGGCGATGGGGCTCGATCCCAATCGCGACCGGCTCTGTGTGGTGCAACTGTCGCCCGGCGACGGTTCCGCCGACGTGGTGCAGATCCCGGCCACCGGCATCGATGCGCCCAATCTGAAGCGGCTGCTGGCCGATCCGGCGATCGTCAAGATCTTCCACTTCGCCCGGTTTGACGTGGGCCTGCTCTACAAGACCCTCGGCGTGATGGCCGGCCCGGTCTATTGCACCAAGATCGCCTCGCGGCTGGCGCGCACCTATACCGACCGGCACGGCCTCAAGGATTTGACCCGCGAACTGCTCGGTATCGACATCTCCAAGCAGCAGCAGTCCTCGGACTGGGGCGCGCCGACCCTCTCGGAAGCGCAACTGGCCTACGCCGCTTCGGATGTCCAGAACCTGCACGCGCTGCGCGAGAAGCTGGACACCATGTTGGCCCGCGAGGGACGCACCGAACTGGCGCAGGCCTGTTTCCGGTTCCTGCCGGAGCGGGTGCGGCTCGACCTCGCCGGGTGGGCTGCCGAGGACATTTTCGCGCATTCCTGATCGCCAGCCGGATGAAACGGAGCCGGATTTAGGCTTAATCCGCGCCGGGCGTTTGATGTGGCCCGCGAATATGGCACATGCAGGAGTGGTTGCCGGGTGGCTGAATTGCCGTTCCGGAGCCATATTCGGAAGGCTAGGTCTCCCGGAACTCGATAATCAGGCCGCCGCCGGCCCGGAGGGGCGCGGCACCAGACCACGGACCGATGAACCGCTCGATCGCCGCAACCACCGATCCGCGCCATGCGCCGACGCATTGGACGCCGAGCCGCGCCGACAGCGACCGCGCCTTCCGCGCGGCGCGCCGGCACAGCCGGATCGTGCGTTTCCTGCGCATCGGCGTTCCGATCGGCGCTGCGCTGCTGTTGCTGCTGATCGGCCTGACGACCTATCTCAATCCGCTGCGAATGCTCGGCAAGCTGCCGCTCGATGTCGGCAATCTCGTCGTCTCCGGCACGCGCATCACTATGGAGCGGCCGCGCATCTCCGGCTTCACCCAGGACAACCGCGCTTACGATCTGTCCGCGAGCGATGCGGCGCAGGATCTCACCAAGCCCGATCTGGTGGAGCTGAAGGAATTGCAGGCGCGCATGGATATGCAGGACAAGACCAAGGTCGAGGTTTCGGCCAATGGTGGCGTCTACGATTCCAAGCGCGAGACGCTGACCTTGCGTCAGAACATTCTGCTGACGTCGTCCACGGGTTATGCCGCGCGCCTGAGCGAAGCGGTGATCGACGTGCGCAAGGGCAATGTGGTGTCGGAGAAACCGGTATCGGTTGATTTGCTCAACGGCACGCTGAATGCCAACCGGCTCGAAGTGATCGACGCCGGCGATCGCGTGCGGTTCGACGGCGGCGTCACCATGGTGCTGACGTTGCCCAACGCCGATAAAGACAAGGCCGCTGCGTCACCGCAGAACGCGGCCGGACAAAGGATCGCACCGCGATGACCCGTTTGGTTTCCGTCCTCCTCGGCGCGCTCGCCGTAACCGCTGTCGGCACGATGGCGGCGGCACAGCAGCGCGGTTCGGGGCCGCCCAATGCGCTGCAGGGCTTCTCGCAGAACCGCGACCAGCCGGTGCAGATCGAGGCGGCGACACTCGAAGTGCGCGAGAAGGAGAAGCAGGCGACATTTTCCGGCAACGTGAAGGTGACGCAGGGCGACACTGGTCTGCGCGCCAAGTCGCTGGTCGTGTTCTACGACGACAATCGCGACAACGGGGACAAGAAGACCAACGACAAAAATGCCAACAAGGGTCAGATGACCCAGGCGACGCCCGGTCCGAACGGCCAGCAGCAGATCAAGCGGCTGGAGGCCAAGGGCGGCGTCATCGTCACGCAGAAGGACCAGACCGTCACCGGTGATATCGGCATCTTCGACATGCGCACCAACACCGTCACCATGAGCGGCAATGTGGTGATGACCCAGGGGCAGAACGTGCTGCGCGGCGACCGGCTGATGGTCGATCTCGGTTCCGGCGTGTCGCGGGTCGAGTCCGGCAAGTCGGGTAACGGCCGCGTCCAGGGCCTGTTCCAGGCTGGCGGCGGCAAGCCCGGCGAGGGCGTGTTGCCATCCATTCCGGCGCCGGGCGCCCGGCAACCGTCGCGCTGACCCGGTCGCGCATGACGTTCCTGGAACCGATGGACCTGGAATCAGCTACGATGCCGCCGCCGATGATCCGTGTTCCCACCGCAAGGCAGCAGGCGAGACAGCAAGCTTGAATATTCTGTCGCTCTTCCGCCGCCAGCCGGCGCAGGCGCCCCGGCAACAAGCGGTGCGCTGGGACCAGCGGCCCGTCCCGGCGCAACAGCCCGGACAACCGGCTGCGCCGGCGCGTGCCGCCGCGCCGCAACCACAATATCCCGCGCAACATCCGCAAATGCAGCCGCAGCCGGCGCAATACGCCGCCGCGCCACCGCAGGCCCGCGCGCCGCAACCGCCGGCCCCGCAACAGCCGCCGCGTCCGCCGCAGCAGCGTAGCGATGCCCGGCAAGATTCACGTCAAGATCCGCGCCAGGAGGCCCGGCAGGGCGCGCGGCACGGCTACCTTGCCGCGCATGGCGTCGAAAAAAGTTTCGGCGCTCGCAAGGTCGTGAAGGGCGCGACCATGTATGTGCGCCGGGGCGAGGCGGTCGGTCTGCTCGGCCCCAACGGCGCCGGCAAGACCACGATCTTCTACATGATCACTGGTCTCATTCGTGCCGACAAAGGCCGAGTCGAGATGGACGGTTACGACGTGACGGCGCTGCCGATGTATCAGCGCGCGCGGCTCGGTGTCGGCTATCTTCCGCAGGAAGCGTCGATCTTCCGCGGCCTGAATGTCGAGGACAATATCCGCGCGGTGCTGGAGATCGTCGAGCCGGATGCGCGGCGGCGTGAAGCCGATCTCAACGCGCTGCTCGAAGAATTCAACATCACCAAGCTGCGCAAGACACCCTCGATCGCGCTGTCAGGCGGCGAGCGCCGCCGCGTCGAGATCGCGCGCGCGCTGGCGACGCGGCCGAGCTATATGCTGCTCGACGAACCGTTCGCGGGCATCGATCCGATCGCCGTCGGCGATATCCAGCAGCTTGTGCGTCATCTCACCAATCGCGGCATCGGCGTGCTGATCACCGACCACAATGTCCGCGAGACCCTCGGCCTCACCGACCGCGCCTACATCATCTATTCCGGCGAGGTGCTGATGGAGGGCCGGGCGCAGGACATCGTCAATAACCCCGACGTCCGCCGGCTTTATCTCGGCGAGGAATTCCGCCTCTAACTTGGGCAGAGGCGCGGCCATTGCCGCAAATCGATGCGGTCGCCGCACAGCGATTGTGCAGCAAGTGTCTACGCCCGCCCGGTACCGATCTGCTATAGTGGCAAGCAAGAATCGGACCAATCCGGGATCCCCTATGGCCTTGAGCCAACGTCTCGAGTTTCGCCAGACGCAAGCGCTGGTGATGACGCCGCAGCTGATGCAGGCCATCAAGCTGCTGCAGCTCTCGAGTCTCGATCTCGCCGCCTATGTGGAAGCGGAGCTGGAAAAAAACCCGCTGCTGGAGCGCGCCAGCGATGGCGAGGCACCCGCGGTCGCGGACGATGCGACCGTGGCGCCAAGCGGAGATGCCGCCGAAGGCGACTGGGCGGGCGACGAACTGGAAACCAGCCGCAGCGATATGGAAGCCGGGCTTGGCACCGAACTCGAGAACGTGTTTCCCGACGATGACGGCGCGCGTGCGCCCGCGGCGCAATCATCTCATTCCGCGCCGGATGCGGACGCGCCCGCGAACTATTCCGAATGGTCGGCATCCGGCGCGGCGGCGCCCGCCGACGGCGACTACAACCCGGAGGCCTTCGTCTCGGCCACGGCGACGCTCGCGGATCATCTCGCCGAACAGCTTGTGCTCGCTGAGCACGATCCGGTACGGCGCATGATCGGGCAGTATCTGATCGATCTGGTCGACGAGGCCGGTTATCTCGCTGGCGATCTGGATGCGGTCGCCGACAAGCTCGGCGCGTCGCGTACCGCAATCGAGTCGGTGCTGTCGGTGATCCAGGGCTTCGATCCGGTCGGCGTCGCCGCGCGCGACCTCAGGGAATGTCTGGCGATCCAGTTGCGCGAGCGCGACCGGCTCGATCCGGCGATGCAGGCGCTGCTCGACAATCTCGATCTTTTGGCGAAGCGTGATCTCCCCGGCCTGCGGCGGCGTTGCGGTGTCGACGACGAGGATCTGGCCGACATGATCGCCGAGCTGCGCCAGCTCAATCCCAAGCCGGGTCTCGCCTTCGGCGACCGCGGTGCAGCCGATCGTGCCGGACGTGTTCGTGCGTGCCGCACCTGACGGAAGCTGGCAGGTCGAACTCAACACCGACACGCTGCCGAAAGTTCTTGTCGCCCAGCGTTATTACGCGCAGGTGTCGAAGACCGCGCGCAACGACAAGGACAAGACTTATCTCGCCGATTGCCTGCAGACTGCGACCTGGCTGGTGCGTGCGCTGGACCAGCGTGCGCGGACGATCCTCAAGGTTGCGAGCGAGATCGTGCGCCAGCAGGACGCTTTCTTCGTCCACGGCGTGAACCATCTGCGGCCGCTCAATCTCAAGATCGTCGCCGAGGCGATCGGCATGCACGAGTCGACGGTGTCGCGCGTGACCGCCAACAAATACATGGCGACCAGCCGTGGTATTTTCGAGTTGAAATATTTTTTCACGGCCGCGATCGCCGCAACCGACGGCGGCGAGGCGCACTCGGCCGAAGCGGTGCGCCACCGGATCAAGCAGTTGATCGATGCGGAAGCCGCCACCGATATCTTGTCGGATGATACGCTGGTCGAGCGTCTGAAGGAAGTTGGCATCGATATTGCACGGCGCACGGTTGCGAAATATCGGGAGGCCCTGCACATCCCTTCGTCGGTGCAACGACGCCGCGACAAGCAAGCGGCGCTGCGCGCCTGATCGTCACAGGCTGTCCAAACGTCGCGCATATCCCCCTTCCACGATGCCTTGAAACTTGGCATCGTTGCGGTGGAATCGCTTTGCTTCGATCTTCGGACAATCCTGCGAACAGTGGAGGTGACGATGGCCTTTCGTGTTTCCGGACGAAACCTCGAGGTCGGTGAAGCGATGCAGGAACGAATTACGGAGCGCGTGCGCGGCGCTACCACCAAATATTTCGATGGCGGATTTTCCGGTCACGCAACGATCGGCAAGGACGGCTTCGGATATCTGACGGAATGCGTCGTGCATCTCGATTCCGGCGTGACGCTGGAAGCAGAAGGCATGTCGGCTGATGCGTATGACAGCGCCGACAAGGCCGCAGACAATATCGAAAAGCGGCTGCGCCGTTATAAGCGAAAGCGCACCGATCATCGCGGCGGACGCGACAAACGTACCGTCAGTTGACCGCGACGGGGCCTATCGGCGGCCCCCGGACGGCCATTGACGGGACAGGGGACGGTGCCTATGGTCCGCGCCTTTCCAGCACATCCACGTCGCTAACATCATCCGAGCCCCGGACAGTTCCATGCCGCTTACCGATCTTGTCGCGCCGAATGCCGTGATGCCGGCGCTCGCGGTCGCCAGCAAGAAGCAGGCCCTGCAGGAACTCGCCGCGCGCGCGGCGGCGCTGTGCGGTCAGAGCGAAAGTTCGATTTTCGAGATTCTGCAACAGCGCGAGAAGCTTGGCTCGACCGCGGTCGGCAATGGCGTTGCCATTCCGCACGGCAAGCTGCCGAAGCTCGGCCGTCTGTTCGGATTGTTCGCGCGGCTGGAGAAGCCGATCGATTTCGAGGCTCTCGACGGTCAGCCGGTCGATCTGGTGTTCCTGCTGCTGGCGCCGGAAGGCGCCGGCGCCGATCATCTCAAGGCGCTGGCGCGCGTCGCGCGTCTGCTGCGCGATCCGTCTGTCGCGGCCAAGCTGCGCGAGTCGCAGACGGCGGATTCGCTTTACGCCGCGCTCGCGATTTCTCCCGCCAGCGCAGCATAAGAGTCAGATATTTTTGCGGATGAGAGCCGCGCGCGTTGTGCGCGCGGCTCGCGCATTTCTGGTGCACGCTGATCCTAGTGGACGCCCTTCTTAGTGGACGCTCATGGGCTGCAGCGAATGGCTCCAGGCATTGGCCAGCGCGGCTTCGCGGCTGTCGGTCAGCATCATCGGCGTGCCGTCAGCGGCATGCAGCGCGAACAGCTCAATGCCGTCGGCCATCTCGGGGACCTGCGGAAACAGCGATTTCACGTCCTCGGAGCGAACCGGTTTCACATAGGCGATTTGGCCGTCGCCGAGATGGGCGAGGGCTTCCTGCGTGATCACCGGATGCAAGTCGCTCTCGGTGGTTGTGTCGGTCTTGGTGGTCAGATTGGTCATGTTGGTCATGGCTCTCGATCCTTTCTGTGCGCGTGGTCGAGCCCTTCTTGTCGGTACTTCGCCGTTCCAGAGTTTCGCTCAGTCCTGCTCGCTGATCGCGATCGACCGGACGACGCGTTCCGGCTCCGGCCGGGCCAGATCGACGGACAGCAGTCCGTTCTTCAGGTCGGCGCCGAGTACCTCCATGCCGTCGGCCAGCACGAAGGTGCGCTGGAACTGACGCGCGGCGATGCCGCGGTGGAGGTATTGCCGGGTCTTGTCGTCCTGCTGCCGGCCGCGGATCACCAACTGGCTTTCCTCGATGGTCACGTCGAGCTGATCACGGGTGAACCCGGCGACCGCCAGCGTGATGCGCAGCCGGTCGGGCTGCCCCTCGCTGCGGGTGATCCGCTCGATGTTGTAGGGAGGATAACCGTCGGAGCCCTTGGCGACGCGATCGAGCACGCGCTCGATTTCGTCAAAACCCAGGAGAAACGGGCTGGACAGGGACGGAACTCTGGTCATGGACGTCAAAGCCCTCGTGAGAAGCGACTTTGGATGAGGGCCCTTGCGGCACCCCCGTTCCGGACGGATTTCGCCCGCCCGGTCGCACCGAATATGGGGGGTCGTGGCGACCCCCGCAAGAACACCGGGAACTTTTCGGCTGGGGGTCCTGTCGAATGACGGGTTTGCTCGGGCCAGGCGCTGCCGGGTCTCCCTGCTGCCGAATCGTCCGATCGGGGCGCCGCGATCCGGCGGCAGGGTTGCTGCATGTCGCCTGCCGTTGATGTTTGCATCGACATGCTTGCGTCCACGACCTTGCGTCCACGACGCGCGCAACGCGCTGTGCGGATCGATCTGCAAGAACGATTCGTCGCGCTGCGCGCGATCGCATGATCAACAACACGCTGACGCAATCGATAAAATTTGAATCGTTTGCCTTAACGCAGCGCCTTGCGCGCGTTCATGGTAAAGCGCGCGTTGCGTTTTTTACGTTACTTCGGCAAAAACTTTTGCCGCATCGTCCATAAGCAAATTGAGCCGCTAGTTTCAGTGCCGTCGAACAACGTTTCGGCAGACAGGGAGCGGCCCGTGATCGCACAAGCGCAGACGTTTGAAAGCCAGAGCTTCGAGCGTGACGACGCATTTTTCGCGCAGTCGTCGGAGCAGCGTGTGATCGGTGCCGCGAAGATCGTCTGCATCCTGCTCGCCGGCGTGTCGCTCGCATTCAGCTTCTTCGACATCATTGAAGTGCGGTCGCTGACCGATGCGCAGGCGATGCTGCGAGATCGCGCCGGCCCGATGCTGACGGCGTTGCTGCCGGGTGCGCGGGAGAAGGCCGCGTCCGAGCATGTCGTGGTGAAAGCGGAATTCCTGCGCGATATCGGCGCGACAGCGCGCGTGCCGTATCGCTCGCCCTATGTTCTCACCGATATTGATCTCGCCGCACGCGCAACGCCGCAGCAGGTTGCTGCCGCCGTTCCCGCGCCACAGGCAAAGCCGCAGCCGGCTTCGGTCAAGGCCGCGCCGCCCGCGCTTGTCGCGCCGCGCACGACACCGGCCCCGGCCATGCTTGCCTCCGCTGATGTGCCGGCCTTGAGCGCGCGCGCACCGCGTGCGCTGATGGCCGAGCGCGCCGTCGCAGCTCCCGCCTTGATCAAGACGCCGTCGGCGATGGTGCTGGCGTCGGCGTCGCCGGACGATCTCATCAACATGCCGCCGCTGGAGACGCCGGAGCCGAAAATGCTGCCGCCGAGTCTCACCACGCCGGCGCTCGAGGCGCCGCGCGCACCGACGCCACCGGCCGCCATGACGGAGCCTGTTGTCGCGCCATCGACGGTAACCCCGTTCCCGTCGCTCGCCGCCGTGCCGTTGCCACGCCCGTCGCCGGAACGCGAGGACGGCCCGCATGTGCCGACGCCGGCGGAACTGCTTGGTCTCGATATCAATGCCAAGGAACGCGCCAAGGCCGAACGCTGCCTTGCCAACGCCGTCTATTTCGAATCGCGCAGCGAGCCGGTGCGCGGTCAGATGGCGGTGGCACAGGTGGTGATGAACCGCGTGTTCTCGCCGTTCTATCCCAAGGATGTCTGCTCGGTGGTCTATCAGAACGCCAACCGGCGACTGGCGTGCCAGTTCACCTTTGCCTGCGACGGCAAAAGCAAGGCGATCCATGATCGCGGCTCATGGGCGCGCGCGGTGCGCATCGCCAAGCAGACGCTCGACGGCAAGCTGTGGGTGACGGAAGTGGCGAAGTCGACGCACTATCACGCGATGTATGTGCGCCCGAACTGGATCCATGAGATGCGCCGTTACTTCAAGACCGGTTTGCATCTGTTCTACCGCCCGTACAACTGGGGCGACGGCTCAGACGAGCCCGGCTGGATGAAGCCGTTGAAGACGGCAGCGGCGAAGCACTGAGGCTCCGTCATCGACCGACAAGCGCATGCCAACAAAAAAGCCGCCCCGGTGGGCGGCTTTTTTATTTGATCGCGCAATCTTTGCCGCGAAGTTTGGTGGAGCCAGGCGGGATCGAACCGCCGACCTCCTGCATGCCATGCAGGCGCTCTCCCAGCTGAGCTATGGCCCCGAAACGGGAAACGGCTGGCTTATACTAGCTCTCTTCCTCTTTGTCTCCTGCGTCGCCGATAATATCGGTGACGTCGTCGTCATTGTCGTCGGTTTCCTCGATGAAGGTGTCATCGTCGCTGGAATCTTCGCCCGCGTCGTCCTCGACATCCACATCTTCCCCGGCGGCCGCTTTCTTGCCGCCGGACGCCTCGGCATCGGCGTCTTCGAGCGACACGAAATCGGCATCCGTCGTCTCCGGCTCGACCGCCACGTTCTTGACCGGAGCGGCGCGGGCCGCATCGCTGCGGGTGGCGCGGGTGGTGACGACCGGAACCACGAACACCGTCTCGCACTTCGGGCAGACGATCGGATCCTTGTTCAGGTCGTAAAACTTAGCCCCGCAACTGGCGCAAAGGCGTTTGGTGCCGAGCTCAGGTTTGGCCACGTGACAATCCTTGGAAGTGCCTTGAAACGAACCCTGCCGGGGGATGACCCATCGGGAAGGCGGCAAAAAAATCGTGCTTCACTTGGCCAGTCAAGCGCCCGCTGTCAATAGCGCAGACGCTGCCCAAGACACGACTTGCGTCATGCTCATGGCTCATGGGTATTGGCTCTTGGCTCCGGGGCGTCGGCCGGTGCAGCGGCGGGCGGGTGACGGGCCGCGCCGGCCCGTGTTAGGACGGCGCCGCATTTTCCGGGACATTTGCCCGCTCGTTTCCGCTCCGCCCGCTGTGCCGGCGGCTGCGGCATGCAGAAGGAACCTCCGACTTGACCCACGCCGCTTCCGCCCAGCCGCTCGCCGCCCGCCGCAGCGGGGCGCTCACCGGCCGTCTGCGCGCCCCCGGCGACAAGTCGATCTCCCACCGGGCCTTGATCCTCGGGGCGATGGCGGTCGGCGAAACGCGGATCGCCGGGCTCCTGGAAGGTGAGGATGTCCTCAATACCGGCAAGGCCATGCGCGCGCTGGGCGCGCAGGTCGAACGGGGCGATGACGGCGTCTGGCGGGTCCGGGGCGTCGGCGTCGGCGGGTTCGCCCAGCCGCAGGCACCGCTCGATTTCGGCAATTCCGGCACCGGCTGCCGGCTGGTGATCGGTGCGGTGGCGGGCTGCCCGGTGGAAGCAACGTTCGACGGCGATGCCAGCCTGCGCAAGCGGCCGATGCAGCGGGTGCTCGATCCGCTGACCCGGATCGGTGCGCGGGTGGTGTCGATGGACGAGGGCGGCCGGCTGCCGCTCGTTCTGCGCGGCGCAACCGATCCGCTGCCGATCGAATACGAGCCGCCGGTCGCCTCGGCGCAGCTCAAATCCGCGGTGCTGCTGGCCGGTCTCGCCGCGCCCGGCAAAACCATCGTCATCGAGGCGGAGGCGACCCGCGATCATACCGAGCGGATGCTTCGCCAGTTCGGCGCCGAGATCAAATCCACCAATCATGGCGACCATGGCCGGCGTATCGTGCTCACCGGCCAGCCGGAACTGACACCGGCGGAGGTGGTGGTGCCGTCCGATCCGTCCTCGGCGGCATTCGCGATGGTCGGCGCGCTGGTGACGCCCGGTTCCGACATCGTGCTCGAAAACGTGATGATGAACCCGCTGCGCACCGGCCTGTTCACCACGCTCAAGGAGATGGGCGCGGTGATCGAGACGGTGACGTCACGCAACGAAGGCGAGGAGATCGCCGATCTGCGCGTCACGTTCTCGGCGTTGAAGGGCGTCGATGTGCCGGCGACGCGCGCGCCGTCGATGATCGACGAATATATCGTGCTGGCGGTCGCCGCCGCGTTCGCCGAGGGCGAGACGCGCATGCGCGGCCTGCAGGAGTTGCGCGTGAAGGAATCCGATCGTCTCGCCGCCACCGCCGACATGTTGCGGGTCAACGGCGTCGATGTCGAGATCGACAAGGACGATCTGATCGTGCGCGGCAAAGGCCGCGCGCCCGGCGGCGGCCTCGTCGCGACGCATATGGATCATCGCCTCGCCATGGCCGCGCTGATGATGGGGCTCGCCAGCGAGCAGCCGGTGCAGGTCGATGACACGAGTTTCATCGCCACCAGTTTTCCGGGCTTCGTCGAGACGATGCGATCGCTCGGTGCCGATCTGAGCTGATCAGAAAAACCCCTCACGGCCGGGATGACGGCCATGAGGGGTTCATTTTCGAACGGATTATTCCGCCGCCGCTTTCAGCGATTCCGAAACTTCGGCGGCTTCGAGCGACACCGCGAACGCCTGGATGATCGCGGCGAAACGCGCCGCGGTCTGGATCGCTTCTTCGCTGACGCCGGTGTCGCGCAGCACCTTGTCGTGCGCATCGATGCACTTGCCGCAGCCGTTGATTGCCGACACCGCCAGCGACCACAGTTCGAAATCGGCCTTGTCGACGCCGGGATTGCCGATGATGTTCATGCGCAGCCGCGCCGGCTTGGTCTCATAAGCCTTGTTCGAGGCGAGATGCACGAAGCGGTAATAGACGTTGTTCATCGACATCACCGCGACGGCGGCGTGCGCCGCGTCGAGCGCGGCATCCGACAGATGCTGACGCGCGAGCTGCTCGAACGCATGCGCCAGCGCCGGGTTACGCGTCGCGATCGCGCAGGCGACGAACAGGCCGTAACGTTGCTGTGGGGTCAGCGTCTCGTCCGACAGCATCGACGAGACGTTGAGCTTGATATCCTTGGCGAAGGCCGGCAGCCGGTCCTTCAGTTGATCGACGGTCACGCTGATCTCCAGACGCTTGAATCCTGAATTTGAAACGACGCGGGCGGAACGTGTGACCGTCCCGCCCGGCGCCTCGATCGGAATGCGACGGCTCAGGCCGCCTTCAGCACGTCACCGCCGACTTCGCGGTTGCATGGGCACAGCTCGTCGGTCTGCAGCGCATCGAGCACGCGCAGCGTATCCTTCGGATTGCGGCCGACATTGAGGTTGGTCGCGTAGACGTGCTGGATCGTGTTGTCCGCATCGACGATGAAGGTGTAGCGGTACGCCACGCCGTCGGGCGAACGGATGCCGAGCTGATCGACCAGCGAGCCCTTGGTGTCGGCGAACTGCCAGATCGGCAGCTTGGCGAGATCCTTGTGGTCGCGGCGCCAGGCCAGCTTGACGAATTCGTTGTCGGTCGAACCGCCGAGCACCACGGCGTCGCGGTCGGCAAACTCACCGGAGAGGCGGGCAAATTCCGCGATCTCGGTCGGGCAGACGAAGGTGAAATCCTTCGGGTAGAAGAAAATGATCTTCCACTTGCCGGGGAAGCTCTTTTCGGTCAGTTCCTCGAACGCGGACTGGCCGCCTTCCTGATGGTTCTGGAATCCCGGCTTGACGCCAGTGACGGAAAACGAGGGAAGTTTATCGCCAATACCAAGCATGTTTTGCTCCTTTTTGCCGTTTTTTTGCGTCCCGGATTTAGCAATCGGCCGAAACGGACGCGAAATCGCGATTGCAACGCACAAAACATGGGGTGCGCCGCGTCACGCGATGAGTCAAATTAGATAATCTGACTATCCCAATAACTTTATCTGATCGGAGAAGGGATGATCATCGCGATCGACGGGCCTGCCGCCTCCGGCAAGGGGACTTTGGCCAAGCGGCTGGCAGCGTATTATAGCTTGCCACACCTGGATACCGGTTTGCTGTATCGCGCCGTCGGCAAGACGGTGCTCGATCGGGGCGGCGATCCGGCCGACGCGGCCGCGGCTGCCGCCGCCGCGCAGGCGCTGGACCTCGCCCAGATCGACGAGATGGCCCTGAAGGCGGACCTTTACGGCAACGCTGCCTCGGTGGTGGGTGCGATCCCCGCCGTCCGCGAGGCGCTGCTCGCATTCCAGCGCCGGTTCGCGGCGACGCCGGGCGGCGCGGTGCTCGACGGGCGCGACATCGGCACGGTGATCGCGCCGCAGGCCGAGGTGAAGATCTTCGTCACCGCCTCTCCGGAGGCGCGGGCCGAGCGCCGGCTCAAGGAACTCGTTGGTCGCGGCGAGCCAGCCGATGCGGCGACCGTGCTGGCCGACATCCGCAAGCGCGATGCGCGAGACGCAGAGCGGACAGTGGCGCCGTTCCGCCCGGCCGACGACGCGCACTTGCTGGACACCACGCACTTGGCTATAGAACCGGCCGTCCGGGCGGCTCTCGACATCGTCGAGGCTTTCCGAGCGGGCCGAGGGCGCGGCTGACCGTCCCTCGCGGTTGGAGGACCAAAGCCCCGTTCGCGCCTCGATGCAGCGCTCCGGACTGCATCATCGTTCCGATCACACGGTTATCGCGCCGGCCATCCACGTTTGCGTGGAGGTTGCCGTTGGTTTTGCGAACCAGCGGCCCGCGTGTTCGGAACGCCCCCGTTCAATCGCCGGCGCACCGCTGAGGATTTTTTATGGCTACTGCTGCTGCTGTTAAGGCTGCTCCGCGTGAAGATTTTGCCGCGATGCTCGACGAGTCCTTCAACCATGGAAACATGCAGGAAGGCTCGGTCATCAAGGGCACCGTCGTCGGCATCGAAAAGGACATGGCGATCATCGACGTCGGTCTGAAGACCGAAGGTCGCGTGGCGCTGCGCGAGTTCACCGGTCCGGGCCGGCAGAACGAGATCAAGGTCGGCGACACCGTCGAGGTCTATCTCGACCGGATCGAGAACGCGCTCGGCGAGGCCGTGCTGTCGCGCGACAAGGCGCGCCGCGAGGAGAGCTGGGGCAAGCTCGAGAAGGCCTTCAACAACAACGAGAAGGTGCAGGGCGTCATCTTCAACCAGGTCAAGGGTGGCTTCACCGTCGATCTCGACGGCGCGGTGGCGTTCCTGCCGCGCTCGCAGGTCGACATCCGCCCGATCCGCGACGTCACGCCGCTGATGAACACGCCGCAGCCGTTCCAGATTCTCAAGATGGATCGCCGCCGCGGCAACATCGTCGTGTCGCGCCGCACCGTGCTCGAAGAGACCCGCGCCGAGCAGCGCCAGGAGCTGGTGCAGAACCTCGAAGAAGGT
>JAHBZF010000107.1 GCA_019635575.1 Pseudolabrys sp.
CGCCTGCGGCGGAACTGCGCGGGCAACGACGGCGCCTGTTTCCCGCATGCCGCGGCGAAATCGCGCTCGGCCTGCTGCCGCGCGCGCGATACCGGCGGCGTCTGCTTCACGGCCTGCACGCGCGCGCCGGTCAGCAGCGGGAACGTGACGATGGAGATCTCCCACAGATCGACGATGTCGAGCTTGCGGATGCGCGTCCTCGGATCGATGCGGCCCTTCACCGTGCGAAAGCCGATCGACAGGCCGTCGATGCCGCCCTGGCGCACCAGCGCGAGCAGTTCGCGGCCGCGCTGCACTTCGGGAATGAGCCGTCCGCGCGCATAAAGCCCGCGCCCATCCTCGCGCAGCTCGAGCCAGACGCCGACCGGCTCGGCCGGATCGTGCTGGAACAGCATGGGGATGCGGCGCACGCCCCGCGTGCGCAGAGTCGCTCTGAATGCGCCCGGCATCACCATGTCGCGCGCCTGATCGAGTTCGCCGAACAGCGAGGCATAGCCTTCCACCGTGCCGTCGGCGGCGATGGTGGCGCGCGGGCGGAAGACGCTGGCAAGGGCCGGATCAAGCGTCGGTTCAAGCGGTGCGAGCATGACAAGTCCTTCCCCGCTCCTGACGGAGCGAGGTTCAAACGACCGGATTGTGGGGAGATCAGCCTTTGCGGCCGCGCTTCGGCTTCGTGCCCTTGCCGCTTGCCTTCGTTACGTTGCGCTTGTGCGCACGGTCGAGGTGACGCAGGAATTCGCGGAACACGATCAGATGATCGGCGCGCATCGGCTTTTCCGCGCTCTTGGTCTCGTTGATCGTGCGCAGCACGGTATGCAGCGTATCCATCCGGCAATTCTCCATGATTCCGGGCGTGATCTGTCCGGAAAACCGGTTCCCACTTTTCCGGATCACGCCCTAGCGATGCAATTCATTGAAGCGCGCAAGCTCGCGCACGAAATCGTCGAACCGGCGCGCGGCCAGCGTCAGTTCGCGGAACGCGAACCAGGCGAGCGCGGTGGTGGTCGATGCCCACAGGAACAGCGCGAGATGCGCGAGGTCGCCGCGGGTGATGAAGATGTCGATCAATTCAGACATGACTTGGATCCCAACGCACACTCAGCCCTCATCCTGAGGAGCGATCCGTCAGGATCGCGTCTCGAAGGATGGGCTACACAGCGATACTCTCCCGCCCCATCCTTCGAGACGCGCTTCGCGCTCCTCAGGATGAGGCTCCGCCGGACAACTCACCCCACCACGTCGCCGCCCGCGACCGCGCCGTAACCCGTCGCCGCGCGCTTCTCGTTGATGGTGAGGAACGGCGCGTCGGTGACGCGCTGCCACAGCGCCGCGCGATCCGCTGACAGCGCGTCGATCCGGTCGGTGTCGATCGCCAGCCGCAGCCCCGCGCCGCCGGCGAACGCCGGCCCGAGCCATTGCGCCAGCGCGCCGCCGATCCGCGCCGCGAGCGGCAGGATCGTCGCGCGCCACAGCGTGCGGTTGGCTTCGGCGAAATTGGCATAGGTATTGTCGCCGGGCAGGCCCAGCATCAGCGGCGGCACGCCGAAGGCGAGCGCGATCTCGCGCGCCGCCGCGGCCTTCGCCTCGATGAAATCCATGTCCTTCGGCGACAGCGACAGCTGCTTCCAGTCGAGACCGCCATCGAGCAGCAGGGGGCGCCCCGCATTGGCCGCGCCCTGGAACTGCTCGTCGAGCTCGGCTTTCAGCCGCTCGAACTGCGCGTCGGTCAGATTGGTGCCCTGCGGCCCCGCATAAACCAGCGCGCCGGACGGCCGAGCGGCGTTGTCGAGCAGCGCCTTGTTCCAGGCGCCCGTCGCGTTGTGGATGTCGAGCGCGGTCGCCGCCGCCTCCATCGGCGACAGCCCGTAGTGGTCATCGACGGGATTGAACAAGGTGAGATGCAGGATCGGTGGCACTTGCATCGCGCCATGAGACCGCGCGCTCTGGTCGAACCGCACGCTGCGCCCGCCGACCGTATAGTCGAACGCCTCCGGCCAGCCGTCGGCGCCCGGCACGACGCGCATGCGGTCCGGCCGCAGCGCATAGATCTCGCGCACCGTGTCGCTCTCCAGCGTGACCGCTTCGAGATAGGCGTTGCCGGCGAGCAGCAGATGCGTTGCCACGGCCTCGAGCAGGCTCGCCCCATCCTGGCGGGGATTGGGCCGCGCGATCAGGTCGAGCAGCGGATGCGTATCGTGCTCGCGCGCATCCTCATGCAGCAGGAACGCAACCGAGCCGACGCCCTCGGCGACCAGCCGCACCGCGCGGTGCACCACCGCGTTCTTGGCGTAGCCTTCCCGCGCCAGCGCCGCATAGTCGCGCGGCGTCCACCGCGCGCGCCCGCCGCTCTCCAGCGCGATCAGCCGCGCGGTGCGCGAGGCCTTGGCTTCGGGCGCCGTCAGCATCTGTCTGATGAAATTGAACATGGTTCCTCGCTCGTCTTGCGTCGTTCGCGCATAGCCAGCAGCACAACGCACCGCGTCGCACATCACATCGGGATTGAATTTGAATTCAGAATTGTTTGATCGGGGCACGATCCCACCCCGGTCATTCCCGCGAAAGCGGGAATCCACTCTTAAAGACTTTTGGCGGCAGCCAAGCGTGGGTCCCCGCTTTCGCGGGGACGAACGGGAGGAATGAGGCTAAAGATACGTCGCATCGTCGCCTTGCAGCAGTTCGCGGATATTGCCCGGCACCGGAAAGCCGTAACCGCGCCCCGGCTCGTCCCAATAAAGACGACCGGATTTGTGATAGGCGCTGCTGTAAAGCTCGGCGCCGATCATCTGCATGGCGGACACCAAAGCCTGCATCGCATCGACACCGGCGCCATGCATGATCCGATGCCCTTCGGGCCAGCCGATCTCATAGCGGCATAACCAGTCGCCGTATTCACTCTGCTGCGGCGCAAAGATGGACACCGGCACGACAATATCTGCTGCACCGTTTCGTATCTTCAATGCGCGTGTCGCAATCGGCGTCATGGTCTCGCCTCGCGCCCCATACCGGTCAAGTATCGGCACGACCGCGACGCCTTACAATCCCCGCACCTGCGGCCGTCCCTTCGGCCCGAGGCACAGCGCGGTGAGCGCCCAGACCAGCGCATCGAGCCGGTCCGGCGAGCGGCCGTTCGACAGGCCGTCGAGGCCGAAGTCGCACAGCTCATCCTCCAGCGCGGCGAACGCGCCGACGTGATGCACCCGCCCCTGCTCGTACAAGGCCGCGACCGGCTCGGCCCGCACATGCTTGCCGCGCGTCGCGCGCACGGCGATCACCGGCACCGCCGGATCGCATTCGCCGATCACCGCGCGCACCATGTCGCCGCCCTGGTTGACCTCGGCGACGATCGCGTCGGCCGACAGGCGATGCCACAGCGCCACCGCGCGGCTCGCCCATGCGGCCGGCGACAAGCCGCCGCCGCTCTCGTCGGCAAGCACATAAGCGTGTCCGCTCTCGGCGACACCGGCGGCGACGATGCCGCAGGCGTCCGCGCCCGCGCGCGCCGAGGCCGGCGGATCGACCGCGACGACGATCCTTGTCAGCGGGAGCGCCAGGCCGACGCGGCCCGCGTCAATCGATGCGCGCGACCACAGCGCCTCCGGCCGGTCGTCGATGATCTCGCCGTCGAGTTCCTGCCGTCCGAGCCGCGTGCCGGCATAGCGCGCGACCACGCTGCTCAGGAATGTCGGCGCGAGATGATGCGCGTTCACCTGCGTCGCGGCGCGCGTCACCGCCGTCGCCGGATCGGCGATGAGCCGGCGGATCAGCGGGATCGGCCGCGGCGTGGTGGTGACCAGTTGCCGCGGCCAGTCGCCGAGCCGCAGCGCGAACTGCAGCATGTCGAAACAGGCATCGGCATAGCGCCACTTGGCGAGTTCGTCGCACCACGCGGCGGCAAACTGCGGCCCACGCAAGCTGTCCGGATCCTCCGCCGAGAAGGTCTGCGCGACGACGCCGTTCTTGAATTCCAGCCGTCGGCGCGACGGCGTCCATACCGGCCGCTCGCGGCGCGGATGCACCGCCAGCAGCCCGGAGACGCCCTCGATCATCACCTCACGCACGTCGTGCTCGGTCTCGCCGATCAGTGCGATGGTGCCGCCGCCGCGCAGACCAAGTTCGTCACGCGCCAGCGCGCGCACCCATTCTGCGCCGAGCCTCGTCTTGCCCGCGCCGCGCCCGCCGAGCACCAGCCAGGTGGTCCACGGTCCGCCGCCCTGCGTCAGCGCCGGCGGCTTCTGATGCTCGTGCGCGAGCATGCGCCAATCGCAGCGCACGCCGTCGACCGCATTGTCACTCTGTTTCTGAAGCGCCTCGATCTTTTCGCCGGGCGACAAGCTCGTCCATCGTCCGCATAAGCTCGAGTCGGTAGGAATCGAGGCTGCGCGGCTGGTCGTCATCGTCCGGTCCCGTCTTGTCGCTCGCGTCGCACGCGCCGAGGTCGCGCAGCACCTTGGCGAGCGCGGCGAGCGTGCGCGCGTCCCGCTCGCGATCGGCGGGCGCGCGCTCCTGCGTCGTCAGGCTTTGCCGCATCTCGGCGATCTGCGCCGCGGCGATATCGAAAAACAAATCATGGATGCCGGCGCGCCCCTGCATGCCGAGCGGGCGCGCGTCCATCGCCGGTGCCAGGTTGGCCGCCGCCGGTGTCTCGTCGTCTCGCCGTCCCATGGCGCTCCCCCAAAAGAAAAACGCACCGGCGCGACCGATGCGTTTTCAGAAATTGTATCCTTGCCGGCGCGGTCCGTATCAGCGCATGAAGAGATACCAGAGCAGCGCGAAGATCACCGCGATTGCGCCGGTGCTGACCAGCAGCACGACCAGCACGCTCGGGCCGCGTTCGCCCTGCCGCGCTTCCTTCGCCGTTTCGACGATCTGTCCGTCCCTGTTCACCTGCGCCATCGCACCCTCATTGTTCCCGTCCGCCGTCGCGCGGAACCGCGACATGCGATTCACGATCGACGTCAGGTCAACGCCGCGGGGGACGCTTTCGTTCGGATGCAATTGTGGAGCGTAGGCAGACCATAGCCCGGCAGCGTCACGCTGTCAAGACTTATTTCCTAGGATTTTATATCCCAAGAACCGTCCCTGTGGATGACGCCGGCTGGGACGCGTTCCGGCACGAGGCAGGCCGATTGCCCTCGTCCCAGAGGAAGCCGCACTTGGAACAGCCGCCGAGCGCGGTGCCGGCCAGCATCAAAGCGAGCAGCACCGCAACGCGGCGGCGTTTGACGCGATCGAATGATGAGGCTGTCGTCACGATCCGGACCATGGCCGCAGCCTAGCCCAGCCCGGCGCGAGCCGCGAGAGGGTCCGGAGCCTATTGCGGCGGCGTGCGCGACGCCGGCGCCCCCGTCTCCAGCACCGGATGCTCGGCCGCCGGTCCGCGCAGCGGCTTCTCCTCGAGCGAAATCATGAAGCAGAGGCCGAACGCCAGCACCAGCGCCACCGCCATGAACACGAAGCGGAACGCCAGCACCAGATCGTGACCGGAGGCCGCGTGCGCGAGCTGCTCCACCGCGACGTTGGCGCCCGCGCCGCCGAGGCCGCTCAGAACGATCGCGCCGAGCAGCGCGACCACCACCGAGGAGAACAGCGAGCGGAAGAAGTTCGACGCGCCGGTGGCGACGCCCATCTGCTGCGCGGCGACGACGTTCTGCATCGACACCGTCGCGATCGGGAACACGAGACCCATGCCGAGACCGATCACGGCGAACAGCACGATCACCAGCGCGACCGGCATGCTGCCGGGCCAGATCGCGAGCGCCGCGAGCGCAACGATGGCTTCGATCAGGCCGGCGAGACCCATGCGCTTGTAATGGGTGACGTGCATCATCGCCTTGCCGGCCACCGTCGACGCGGTCACGGTGCCGGCCATCAGCGGAATCAGCGCGAGGCCGGACTGGCTCGCCGACAATTGCATCACCACTTCAAAATACAGCGGCACGAAGATCGTCAGGCCGACCATCGCACCCATGGTGCAGGCGCCCGACAGCGCCGCGCAACGCACGATCGGATTGCCGAGCACCGACAGCGGCAGGAACGGCTCCGGCGTCGCCACCAGCCGCCAGCCGAACAAAGCCCATGACAGCGCCGACGCGAGCAGCAAGCCGCCGATCGGCGCGGAGATCCATTCAAAATGCCGGCCGCCCCAGGTCAAAGCGAGCAGCAGCGGCACCGAGCCGAGCATCATCAGCACCGCGCCGATCAGGTCGAGCCGGTGGCGGCGCGGCCGGTACGGTACGCGGCGCAGCACGACGAAGCAGGTGACGAAAGCGATCAGCCCGAGCGGCAGGTTGATCCAGAAGATGAACGACCAGTCGATGTGTTCGGTGAGAAATCCGCCGAGCACAGGGCCGCCGACCGAGGACACCGCGAACACCGCCGAGATATAGCCCTGGTAGCGGCCGCGTTCGCGCGGCGTGACGATGTCGGCGATGATGGTCTGCGCCAGCGCCATCAGGCCGCCGCCGCCGAGACCCTGCAGCGCGCGGGCGATGATCAGCGCCAGCATGTTCGGCGCCATGGCGCAGGCAATCGATCCGGCGACGAAGATGCCGACGCCGATCAGCATCATGATGCGCCGGCCGTAATTGTCCGACAGCTTGCCGTAGAGCGGCGTCACCGCCGTGCCGGTGAGCAGATAGGCCGTCACCACCCAGGACAGGTTCTCCACGTCGTTGAAATGCCGGCCGATGGTCGGCAGCGCCGTAGCGATGATGGTCTGGTCCAGCGCGCCGAGGAACATCGCCATGGCGATGCCGGCGATCACCGCTTTCACCTCGGCATGGGTCAAGACCTGCGCGGGCGCGGGTTTGTGACGGGCTGCCTTGGATTTGTTGTGGTCGGTCATGATGCGGTGTTCCGGCCGTACCGACATGGCTTAAGCCCGCGCGGTTGGCAATGGAAGACCGCGCGGGGCTGGCATGAGCGGCCGTCCTCATCCCGAGGAGCGATCCGTCAGGATCGCGTCTCGAAGGACAAGGTGAGCCCGGATTGCCCTTCGCCCCACGGTTCGAGACGGCGCATCTGTAAGACGCGCCTCCTCACCATGAGGCTCTACCCCTCCGCGCGCAGCGCGTTGCGCTGGATCTTGCCGGTCACGGTGCGCGGCAGGGCCGCGCGGTATTCGATCGCGCGGGGATATTTGTACGGCGCGATGGTGTTGCGCACCGTGTCCTGCAACGCCTGCGTCAGCGCCGCGTCGCCGGCGACGCCCGGCGCCAGCACGATGAACGCCTTGACGATCTGCCCGCGCGCGGCGTCCGCCACGCCGACCACCGCGCATTCCGCCACCGCCGGATGGTCGAGCAGCACTTCCTCGACCTCGGCACCGGAGATGTTGTAGCCGGACGACACGATCATGTCGTCGGTGCGGGCGTGATACCAGAACAGCCCGGCTTCATCCTGGGTGAAGGCGTCGCCCGTCAGGTTCCAGCCGTCGCGCACATAGGTGTGCTGGCGCGCGGCGTCATCGAGATAGCGGCAGCCGGTCGGCGCGCGCACCGCGAGCTTGCCGACGGTGCCGGGCGGCACGGTGTTCATGGCCTCGTCCACCACCCGTGCCTCGCAACCGGGCAGCGGCCGCCCGCACGGGCCCGGCGCCGCCTCGTCCGCGCGCATCGCCAGGAACGCATGCAGCATCTCGGTCGAGCCGATCGAGTTGCGGATGCGATGCCCGGTGGCGCGATGCCACTGCTCCCACACCGCAGCCGGCAGATGCTCGCCCGACGACACGCAGGTTTTCAGCGACGCGAGATCGTGCTGCGACACGAGCGGCGTCATGGTCTTGTACAAGGTCGGCACGGTGAACAAGGTCGTCACCTTGCGCCGCGCGATCGCCTCGAGCAGCGCCGGCGGCGTCGCCTGCTCCAGCAGCACCGACGACGCGCCGTGCCGCAGCGGAAACAGCAGCATCGCGCCAAGCCCGAAGGTGAACGCGAACGGCGCGCTGCCGGCGAACACATCGTCCGGCGTCGTGTTCAGCAACGGCTGCCACACGTCGCAGATCGCCAGCAGGTCGCGATGGAAATGCATCGTGCCCTTGGCGTTGCCGGTCGTGCCGGAGGTGAAGGCGATCAACGCCACATCGTCCTGCGACGCGATGACCGGATCGAATGCCCCGCTCTGCCGCGCCATCCGCGCCGCGAGCCCGTCCGCACCCGCGTCATTATAATAGAGCGCCGTCAGCGGCGCGCCGACCGCATCGAGCTCGTCACGCAGCGAGGCGTCGCACAGCGCGAAGGCGATCCTTGCCTTGTCAATGACGTAGCGCAATTCGCGCGCGCGCAAGAGCGGCATGGTGGCGACGACGATGCCGCCCGCCTTCACCACCGCGAGCCAGCAGGCGGCGAACATCGGCGAATTGGCGCCGCGCAGCAGCACGCGATTGCCGGGTTGAAGCCCCTCGCCGACCAGCACCGCCGCGATGCGGTTGGCGCGATCGTTGAGGTCGGCGTAGCTCCACTGTTCCGTCAGGCTCGCCACCGCCGGCCGGGCGCCATGACCCGCCGCGATGGCGCGGTCGATCAGTTCCGCGGCGGCATTCATCCGCGCCGGATAAGGCCCGCAAGAACCGTCAAGCGGCGGCGGATTGAACACCGGCCACTGCTCGCGCGGCGGCAGATGGTCGCGCGCAAAGGTGTCCGGATAGGCGGAGGGCTGGAGCATCAACGGGCGCGGCGGTGAGACATGCGAATGAGGGACTTCCCGGACTTGACCCGGCGATCCATCTTTCTCAAGAGAGTGATGCGCGGGTCAAGTCCGCTCAAGTCCTCCCCTGGAGAGAACTCCCCATGTGGCGTCCGCCGGAGCGCATTCAGCATCAACCGAGCCACGGCCGCGTGCCGACGCAGGCGGAGGCCGCCGCCTCGCGCCTGTTCTCGCCGGTCGCGATCGGCACGCTGACGTTGCAGCAGCGCACCTGGGTGCCGGCCATGGTGCCGTGGCGCGCCACCGACGATGGTTTCGTCACCGACAACGTGGTCGACTGGTATGTGCGCTTCGCCAGGGGCCGCCCCGGCGCGATCGTGGTCGAGGCCACCGGCGTCCGCGACGTTCCGAGCGGCCCGCTGATGCGGATCGGCCACGACCGGTTCCTGCCCGGCCTTCAGCGCCTCACCGACGCGGTGCGCGAGGCGAGCGGCGGCGAGACCAAGCTGTTCATCCAGATCATCGACTTCCTGTCGATCCGCCGCCGTCCGGCGCGCGACAAGTTCTTCCAGCGTTTCCTCGCCGTCACCGACGCGCATCGCGCGGCACTGAACATGAGCGACGAGGCGGAGATCCGCGCCGCGCTCGCGGCGAAGAAGGACGACGAACTGAAAGCCATCCTCTCCGAGCGCGAGCTGGAGGACTTGCAGTTCGGCGCGCGCGAGCGCGTCACCGACACGCATCTGCCGCACATCGCCGAACTGCCGCGCGTGCTGCCCGGCCTGTTCGCCGACGCATCGCTGCGCGCGAAACAAGCTGGCTTCGACGGCGTCGAGCTGCATTACGCGCACGCCTATACGATGGCCTCGTTCCTCTCGCGCACCAACACCCGCACCGACGGCTATGGCGGCGCGCGCGAGAACCGCGTGAAACTCCCGCTGGAAGTGTTCGCCGCCGTGCGCGAGCGTGTCGGGCCGGATTACGCGGTCGGCTGCCGCTATCTCGCCGAGGAATGCATCGACGGCGGCAACGAGGTGGACGACGCCGTTTATTTCGGCGCGGCGTTCGCCCGCGCCGGCATGGATTTCCTCTCGACCTCGCGCGGCGGCAAGTTCGACGACGCCAAGCAGCCCGGCGTCGGCGCCGCCGCTTATCCCTATACGGGGCCGAGCGGCTATGAGTGCATGCCGCAATACATCTCCGATGCGCGCGGCCCGTTCGGCCGCAACATCGCGCCGACCAGAGCGGTGCGCGAGGCGATCCGCGCCGCCGGGCTGACGACCCCGGTGGTCTGCACCGGCGGCGTGCACAATTTCGAGATGGCGGAGAAGATGCTCGCCGACGGCGTGTGCGACATCGCCGGCGCGGCGCGGCAGGCGCTCGCCGATCCGGACTGGACGCGCAAGACGCAGATCGGCCGCGGCGCCGAGGTGCGCATCTGCGAATACACCAATTACTGCGAAGGGCTCGACCAGAAGCACAAGCCGGTGACGTGCCAGCTCTGGGACAAGGAGGCGCTCGACGCGCCCGACGCCAAGCGCACCTCGGACGGCAAGCGCCGCACCGTCGCGCCGGCCTGGGAGCCGTAGCTCCCGGAACCGGCGCGACGGCGCAACGTCGTCCGCATCAGTTCACCGGCACACGCTCGACGATCTCGACGCGGCGGTTCTTCGCCCGCCCGTCGTCGCTGCGGTTGCTCGCCACCGGCGCCATCATGCCGGCGCCAGCCGCCGTCACGCGCGCCGCGGCAATGCCGTATTGCGACGCCAGCGCCTGCGCCACCGCCTGCGCGCGGCGTTGCGACAGCGAGAGATTGTAATCGAACGCGCCCTTGCCATCGGTGTGACCGACGATCAGCACGTCGAGCTTCGGATTGCCCTTCATCAGCGCACCGAGTTGCTCGATCTGCTCGCGCGATTCCGGCTTGATCTCCGATTTGTCGAAATCGAAATAGATGCCGTAGATCGCCACGCGGCCGTCGCGTGCGAGCTTCTCCTGCATCTCGCTGGATTTCACCACGGCGATCTTGCCGGTATCCATCGGCTTGCCTTCGACGATCGTAACAGCGAGATGCGGCGTCAGCGGCCTGCTTGAATTGGCCTTGGTCTCGACGCCGAGCATGGCGATGCTGATCCTGCCTTGCGGCGCGTCGCGCTCCGCGAGCAGATAAACCATCGACTCCCATGTCGACGGCAGACGAAGCTGCCCCCGCCCGGCCTCCCAGAATGTCGGCGTCGCGGACTCGGCGCAGTCCTTGGCGCGGCAGATCAGCACGATCTCGTAGCCTTTGGCACGCAGCGTCTGTTCGTGATTGCGCACGATTTCGAGAATGGAACGCTCCGCCGGCCCCTCATAGCCGATCGAGGTCAGCTTGCCGGCGAAATTCCTTTGCCAGGTCTCCGGCTTGGTGTGCGCGCCGCGAAGGAGCTTGCGGTCCGGCAGGCTCAGTTCTTCATAGCCCTTCGCATCATAAGCGGTGATCACCGCACCTTGATAGCGCCCGACCTCGGGATGATCCGACGATCCGCGAAAATCGCCTTTTTGCGCCGACGCAAACGACAACCCGCCAACGCATCCGATTGTCAGCGACAACAGCCCGACAATGATATGTTTCATGCCTCGCCCTCTTCCACTCGTGTCCGGATCTCTTCGTCGCGACAGGATGTGGTCCGGTTCAATCCGGGGGTAAAAAGTTTACGGGCGGGAAGGCCGTCGACAATGGCGGATCGTCGCGGCAAGCCGCGACACTTTTGCACAGCCTGGATGATGCCGGCCGCATCACCCGTCGCATCTCCCCCGCGATCACCGCCGCCAGCTCCCGCGCCAGCGGCGCACAGCGCGCACCACGCGGACAGCGCGCGAGATCGATCAGCGCCGCACCGAGCATCTCGACTGTTTTGAGATCGGCATCGACGGTGCGCCGGTTGTCCCGCGTCGCCCGCGCGACATGCGCACGGTTCAGCGCCCGTGCCGCCGCCGCATCGGTGAGATCGACCACCTGCCGCACGCGGCCCGCGATCCGCTGCGCCGCAGCCGGATCGAGCATCGTCAGCGCGCCGGGCACACGGCGCTCGCGCGGCGACCAGCCGCTGTTGCGCGCACGGTTGTAGATCGCGCGTTCGCTCAGGCCCGCGGCGACGGCGATCTCGCGCACCGTCAGCGACGATTGCTCGTAGAGCAAGCGCAGACTGGCTTTGAGATCGGGCGGATCGGAATCGGCAGGAGACGAAATAGGAAGATCGGCGGAAACGGACTCGGCCAACAGACGCGCGCGCGTCTTCAGCCGCAGCGAAGCGCGGCGGGGCATGAGCAAACTCGCAAGGATGGGAGGATGCCGGAAGCCTAGCGCAGCAGCGTCACGCTGTAAAGGATTATTTTCTTATCAACGACTTGTGTTGCTGTCTCGTCCTCGGCGCAACCTTCGCCGCCTTCGGCACCCGCCCCGGCCACTTCACGATGTGATCTTCCAGATCGGCGTCCGGCACGCCACGCTCGGAGAAGATCGTGCGGCCGCGCAGCGACACGCCGGCCTCGTGCACCGTCTCGGTGCTGCCGGACACAAGCGGATGCCACCACATCAACTCCTTGCCTTCCGCCAGCAGCCGGTAGCCGCAGGTCGGCGGCAGCCAGTTGAAATCGGCGACCTCCTCCGGCGTGAGCTTGACGCAGTCGGGCACCTTCTTCTGCCGGTTCTTGTAATCGGAGCAGCGGCAGGTTCCGGCATCGAACAGCTTGCAGACCACGTCGGTGAAGAAGATTTCCCTGGTGTCCTCTTCCTCGAGCTTGTTGAGGCAGCAGCGGCCGCAGCCGTCGCACAGGCTCTCCCACTCGGACCGGGTCATCTGGTCGAGCCGCTTACGTTGCCAGAACGGCGCACTCTCCTCTGTCCTGTCGGCCACTGGCCGAGCGGCGCGCGCCGGCGCGGGGCGGCCCGGAGCGCCGGAGGCCGGACGGGCATGGGACGATGCGGAACGGGAACGCGGCGACATGGTTTTCCGGCTTCTCACTCTCTTCTCTCTAGGCGATTCCGGTGTGACCCGCCCGCCCGGCCTGGGTCAATGACCCGCCCAAAAACCTCTCACCTCGCCGTCCGGCCCGGTTCCGCCGCCACAGCCGGCCGAATGCCCCCAATTCCGCCTAAATTCCGTTCACCTTGAGGACCTTACGGCATGGTCCGGGGGGTACGGATCGGCTAAACCATACGGCAGAAAGATTCAGCCGGCCGGCACAGCCCGGCCGCTATCCAAGGACCGCCCGTGCGCCATTGGCTACCCGAAGACTGGTTCGCCTCGCTGCGGCGCTTCCTGCTGGACTTCGACTCGCGCGTCGACTCCTCGATGTTCCAGGGCGGCAAGGCCGCGCGCGAAGGCTTCGAGCGCTATTCCACCTTCATGGACCGCTTCCACACCGCCGGCTGGCGGCGCTGGATGAACGAGGGCCTGTCGGAATGCGCCAATATCGGCACCGTCGGCCTGACGCTGATGCTCGCGCTCGCGATCCCGGCGTTTCAGGAAACCTCGGACGGCGACTGGCTGAAGAAGTCCGACCTCGCGGTGACGTTCCTCGACCGCTACGGCAACGAGGTCGGCGAGCGCGGCATCAAGCATAATGACTCGGTGCCGCTCGAGGAGTTTCCCGATCACCTGATCAAGGCGGTGCTCGCCACCGAAGACCGCCGCTTCTACGAGCATTTCGGCATCGACATCGCGGGCACGCTGCGCGCGCTCACCACGAACGCGAACGCCGGCGGCGTCGTGCAGGGCGGCTCGTCGATCACGCAGCAGCTCGCGAAGAACCTGTTTCTTTCGAACGAGCGCACCATCGAGCGCAAGGTGAAGGAAGCGTTCCTCGCCATGTGGCTCGAGTCGCGGCTCAAGAAGAACGAGATCCTGAAACTCTATCTCGACCGCGCCTATATGGGCGGCGGCGCGTTCGGCGTCGACGCGGCGGCGCAGTTCTATTTCAACAAATCGGCGCGCGACGTGAACCTCGCGGAAGCGGCGATGCTCGCCGGCCTGTTCAAGGCGCCGACCAAATTCGCGCCGCACGTCAACCTGCCGGCCGCGCGCGCGCGCGCCAACGTCGTGCTCGACAATCTGGTCGAGGCCGGCTTCATGACCGAGGGTCAGGTGTTCGGCGCGCGGCGCAATCCCGCGAGCGTGGTCGACCGCCGCGACGAGCGGTCGCCGAACTATTATCTCGACTACGCCTTCGACGAGATGAAGAAGCTGGTCGATACGTTCCCGAAATCGATGACCGAGCGCGTGTTCATCGTCCGCACCGGCCTCGACAGCAATATCCAGAAGGTCGCGGAAGACGCGATCGAGAATTCGCTGCGGCAGTTCGGGCAGGATTATCACGTCCGGCAGGCCGGCACGGTGGTCACGGACGTGACGGACGGCGCGATC
>JAHBZF010000108.1 GCA_019635575.1 Pseudolabrys sp.
ACCGCTCCTGATAGGCGGCGTAGAGTTTCTTGCCCTTGCCGTTGGCGAACGCGGCGGCTTCGCCGGCCGCCACCTGATCCGGCGTCAGGCCGCGATTCTTCCAGCCGTCGATCAAGATGGCGAGCACGCGCGCCGGCCAGCGCTTCTCGTCGATGTTCTCGGCCTCGAGCAGTTGCTTCATCAGCCGGATCTGGTCGTCGGTGTCGAGAATGGTGAAGTTCGGCTTCAGCCCGACCAGTTCGGCGTGGCGGCGCAGCATCTTCACGCCGATGGCGTGGAAGGTGCCGAGCCACGGCATGCCCTCGACCACCTGGCCGACCATCTGCGCGACGCGCTCCTTCATCTCCCGCGCGGCCTTGTTGGTGAAGGTGACGGCGAGGATCTGCGAGGGGTGCGCGCGGCCGAGATTGAGGATGTGGGCGATGCGCGTGGTCAGCACGCGGGTCTTGCCGGTGCCGGCGCCGGCGAGCACCAGCACCGCGCCGTCGAGCGTCTCGACCGCCTCGCGCTGCTCCGGATTGAGCGTGTCGAGATACGGATAGCCGCCAAGTCCGCCCCTTTGCGCGGCCGCCTGCGCGCGCGCCGCGATGCCGCCGGCGGCGGGCCGGGGAGCGGGGGCGGGTTCGCGGGGGCGCTGCGAGAAGTCGGCCATCGGGGTTCCGGATTTGCCGCCCATCCGTGGCGAGAGGCGGCAGACATCGTGTTTTCGGGCGCTTGCGCCGAAAACACGATTCTTTCAAGGCAAAGATGGCATCGCCGGCCCCGGATTTGGAGGGCTGGGGAGGCCGGATCGCGGTTTATGCCCGGAAACTGCGGGCCGGATCGGCGCAAAGGCCGTCGTCCCGCTCTATATAGTGAGGAAACGCCCAAGCGCCCGTCCTCAGGAGTGCGTCATGACCAAGCCGATCAAACAGCCCGGCCCCGACCATCCGATCACCGTCGCGCGCAATCCGCGCCGGGTGGTGGTGACGGCGAACGGCCGCGTGCTGGCCGACACGACGGCGGCGCTGGCGCTGCGCGAGGCGTCCTACCCGCCGGTGCAGTACATTCCGCGCGGCGATGTGGACATGAGCCGGCTCAGGGCGACGGATCATGCCACCTATTGCCCCTACAAGGGCGACTGCAGCTATTTCTCGATTCCCGAATTGGGCGCGCGTGGCGACAACGCGGTGTGGAGTTATGTCAGCCCTTATCCGGCGGTGGCGGACATCGCCGGCCATCTCGCCTTCTATCCGGACCGGGTGACGATCGAGGAGCGGTAGCCACCTGCCCGGCTATGCACCCGGCATGTTTGTTGCCGGGCTATGCGCCCGGCATGGCAATCCGCCGGCTCACGCCCTCGGGACGCGGCACGCGCGCATGCGCCGCAAGCATGCGCTGCACATTGGCGGCGATGTCGGGCGGGAACGGCGCGACTTTCTTCGCCGTCATGTCCACATGCAGCATCATGCATTCCGAGGTGGCGGACAGCCAGCCGTCCTCCGCGTGGCGCAACTCCTGGAAATAATGGATGCGCTTGGCGTCGGCGGCGATCAGATGGCAGGTGGCGATGACCGGCGCGCCTTCGTGGATCTCCCGCAGATAGCGCACATGCGCCTCCGCGGTCATGGTCGAATGCCGGCGCGTCTTGAGATAGTCCGGCCCCATGCCGAGCAGCACGAACGCCTCGTCGGCGCCGCGGTCGAACAGCACATTGTAATAAGCCATGTTGAGATGGCCGTTGTAGTCGATCCATTGCGGCTCGACCCGCATCACGGACGAGACGAACGGGGCGGGGGCTTCGGCGAGAGCGTCGGAACGGTCGGACATATTTTATCCTTTGGCGGCATTGTCGTGGCAGCCTCCCGCGTCGTCAAACCGGCGTTTGCGGCTGTGCACCGCGCCGCTTGACCCCGCCCGCGTCGCCCGCCACGGTCGCTGCGCAACCTTAAGACCGAGGACCACGCCATGACCGACACCGCCCGCCGCCGCGATGACAAAGCCGCCGCTGCCGGGATCGCGGCGCTGACCGCCGCCTTCGGCAACCGGGTCGTCACCTCGCAGGCGGTGCGCGAGCAGCACGGCAATTCGCTGACCTGGATTCCCAACCAGCCGCCGGACGCGGTGGTGTTCCCGCAGAGCACCGCCGACGTGCAGCAGATCGTGCGCATCTGCGCGCAGCACAATCTGCCGGTGATCCCCTATGGCGCCGGCACCTCGCTCGAAGGCCACATCAACGCGCCGTTCGGCGGCGTCAGCATCGACTTCCGCGACATGAACCGCGTGCTCGCCGTGCATGCGGAAGACCTCGACTGCGTGATCGAGCCGGGCATCACCCGCAAGCAGCTCAACGAGCATCTGCGCGACCAGGGCCTGTTCTTCCCGATCGATCCCGGCGCCGACGCCTCGCTCGGCGGGATGGCGTCGACCCGCGCGTCCGGCACCAATGCGGTGCGCTACGGCACCATGAAGGACAATGTCCTGTCGCTGAAGGCGGTGATGCCGAACGGCGAGATCGTCACCACCGCGACGCGCGCCAAGAAATCCTCGTCGGGCTACGACCTGACGCGGCTCCTGATCGGCGCCGAGGGCACGCTCGGCATCATCACCGAACTGACGCTGCGGCTGCAGGGCATCCCCGAGGCGATCGCCGGCGGCATCTGCCCGTTCCCCTCGGTGGAGGCAGCGTGCAACGCGACGATCATGACGATCCAGTCCGGCATTCCGGTCGCGCGCATCGAACTGCTCGACGAGGTACAGATCCGCGCGTGCAACGCCTATTCCAAGCTGACTTTGCCGGAAAAGCCGATGCTGTTCGTGGAGTTTCACGGCAGCGAGGCGGGCGTCGCCGAGCAGTCGGAGCGGTTCGGCGAGATCGCGCGCGAACTGGGCGGCGGGCCGTTCGAATGGACCACCAAGCCGGAGGAGCGCACGCGGCTGTGGCAGGCGCGGCATGACGTCTATTGGGCGGCGAAAAGCCTGCGTCCCGGCTCGCAATGTTTTGCCACCGATGTCTGCGTGCCGATCTCGCGGCTCGCCGAATGCGTCACGGCGGCGCAGGCGGAGGCCAGGCGGCTCGACCTGCTCACTCCCATCGCCGGGCATGTGGGCGACGGCAATTTCCACATGAGCCTGCTGGTCAACATGGATGACCACGGCGAGGTGGACCGCGCCAAGGAACTGTCCGGAAAACTGGTGGAACTGGCGCTGGCGATGGAAGGCACTTGCACCGGCGAGCACGGCGTCGGTCAGGGCAAACAGAAATACCTGCTGGCGGAGCATGGCGCGCCGGCGCTTGCCGCCATGGCCGCGGTCAAGCGTGCGCTCGATCCGCAAAATCTGATGAATCCCGGTAAGATCATCGCGTTAGAGTAGGCTGCCGACACAGTTTCGCCGGGTCGTCCGGCAACAGGTGGCGGAGCCGGGGGAAGCGCGCCGCGCTGGCGGCGCAGGGAGTGGTGCGGCTCCAGAGGGCGGGGCCGGCCAAAGGGGATGCGTTGCAAAACACGCTGCTGACGATCGCGGTGGCTTTGATCCTGGCGCTGGTGGCGGCGCTGGCGGCCCCGTTCGTCGTCGACTGGAACGATTATCGCGGCGTGGTCGAGCGCGAGGCGTCGCGCATGACCGGCCTGCCGGTCACCGTCGCCGGCAAGATCGACGTGCGGCTGCTGCCGTCGCCGCAGCTCACGTTGCGCGACGTGACCGTGAGCGGCGTTCGCGCGCGGACGATCAGCATCGAGCTGGCGCTCGGCTCGCTGATGCGCGGCGAATGGCGCGCGACCGACCTGCATGTGGTTGCCCCGCAACTGGAAACCGGGATCGATCAGTCCGGCAAGCTGCGCTGGCCGGGAGCGTCGGCATCGTTCGATCCGAACGCGCTGTCGATCGACCGGCTGCATGTGGAGGAAGGCCGTCTGGTCCTGACCGATGCGGGCAGCGGCGCGCGCCGCGTGCTGGACGGCATCTGGTTCAACGGCGATGCGCGCTCGCTCGCCGGGCCGGTGCGCGGCGAGGGCGCGGCGACGCTCGACGGCGAGATTTATCCGTATCGCTTGTCGGTAAGCCGGGTCAGCGATGCCGGCAGCGCCCGCGTACGGCTCAATGTCGATCCGCAGAACAGGCCGTTGAGCCTCGAAGCCGACGGTGAGGTGTCGCTGGCGCAGGGCACGCCGCGGTTCGAGGGTCAGGCGAGTTTCAGCCGGCCGGTGCAGCTTGTCGGCAATCGCGCCGCCGGTCGTGACAAGACCGCGGTGACGCCGCCGTGGCGCGCCAGCGCCAAGGTGAAGGCGACGCCGGCTTCGGTGCTGCTGGAGCAGGTGGAATTTCAATACGGCGCCGACGATCTCGGCGCCAAGCTGACCGGCACGGCGGACGTGAAATTCGGCGCAGAGCCGCGCATCGAGGGCGTGCTGTCGGCGCGGCAGCTCGATCTCGACCGCGCGCTCGCGAACGCGGATGGCACGAGGCTTCCCGCCGCGGCGGCGCTGCGCACGCTGGCGCAGGCGGCAGGCGGCGTGCTGCCGTTCCCGTTCCAGCTCGGCATCGGCATCGATCAGGTAACGCTCGGCGGCGGCACCGTGCTCGCGGTGCGCGGCGACGTGGCGTCGAGCAACGATGGCTGGACGTTGAGCGATTTCGAATTCCGTGCGCCCGGCTCGAGCCGCGTGCAACTCGCCGGGCGATTGACGACAACGCCGGCGCCGCGCGCGGGAACGCCGCCCGGGGTTGCGTTCAAGGGTGCGGCCGGCGTCGAGTCGTCCGATCTGCGCGCGCTGGTCGGCTGGCTCGAAGGACGCAGCGATCTCACACCGGGGCCGGTGCGCAGCCTGAAGGCGCGCGGCGACGTGACGCTCGGCAGCGACACCATCGCGGTGGAGCGGCTGCGCGCCGAACTGGACCGCGAGACCATCGAGGGGCGGCTCGTCTACAACGTGGCGTCGGCATCGCAGCCGGCGCGGCTCGACGCGACGCTGCGCGCATCCGATGTCGATATCGACGGCGCGCGCTCGTTCCTCGCCGCCGCGCTGGCCGGCACCGCGGTGGAGGCGCCGCAGGATCTGGCGCTCACCGTCGATCTCGGCCGTGCCACCGTCGGCGGCGTCGCGGTGCGCGATCTGCGCGCCAAGCTCACCGGCAGCAAGAACGGCATCGATATCGAGCGGCTGTCGGTCGGCGATCTTGGCGGCGCGGCGGTCACCGCCGGCGGCCGGCTCGCCTTCGCGCCGCAGCCGCGCGGCAATCTCTCCTTCGATCTCAATGCGCGCGATCTCAAAGGCGTGACCACGCTGCTGTCGCAATATGCGCCGGCAGCCGCGCCGGTGCTGGCGCGTTTCACCGGCCGCGCGCAGTTGCGCGGCACGGTCGCGCTCGACGCCGACAACAAGAACGGTGCCGGCAAGGCGTCGCTGGAGGGCAGCGTCGGTCCGGTGCGCGTCAATCTCGCGGCGCAGAGCACCGGCGATCTGGCGAAGCCGGAGACGGCGACGCTCAAGCTCGACGGACGGCTCGAGAGCGATGATGGCGCGGCGCTGGCCGCGCTGACGTCGCTCGACCGGATCGCCAGCGTTGGCCGCGAGCCGGGGCGGCTCACCTTCACCGCCGAGGGGCCGTTGCAGTCCGACATGCGCGTCAAGGCGCAGATCGTGGCGCGGGGTCTCGATGCCGCAACCGAAGGCACCGCGCGCTATGCGGACGGCGCCGTCACCGGCGCGCTGCGCACGACGGTGAAGGAAGCTGATCTGCGGCCGCTGTTCGGCGTGCCGCAGAGCGTGCCGGCGCGGTTCGCAGGCGATGTGACGCTGGCGAAGGACCGCGTGACGCTGGCCTCCGCCAGCGGCACGGTGTCCGGCGCCAATCTGCGCGGTCGCGCCGCCATCGGCCTCGCTGTGCCGCACAGTATCGATGCCGATATCGATGCCGACGACATCAATGCGGCGGCGATCGTCGCCGCGCTCACCGGCTGGCCCGAGGGCGAGAAGGCGTCACGCGGCGATGCGCAAAGCAATCTCTGGGCATGGCCGGTGGATCCATTCGCGCGCGGGCTCGCCGCCGATTATCGCGGCAAGGTGATGCTGCGCAGCCAGCGCGCCACCGTGACCCCGGCCTGGCTGATGCGCGAATTGCGCGCGACGCTGACGCTCGGCGACGCGGAAGCGAAAGTATCCGATCTCAGCGGCAGCGTCGCCGGCGGCCGTGTCGCCGGCACGGTGTCGCTCAAGCGCGGCGGCGAGGGGCTGCGCGCCGATCTGCAGATGAAGCTCACCGACGCCGATGCGGCGATGCTGCTGCCGGCGGCGGCGCGTCCGCCGGTGAGCGGCCGGGTCGGCCTCGACGTGACGCTGGCTGGCACCGGCCTCAGCCCCAACGCGCTGGTCGGCTCGCTGGCCGGATCGGGCAAGGTGACGCTCGACAACGCGCAACTGGCGGCGCTCGATCCGCGTGCGTTCGAGGCGGTGATGCGTGCCGCCGATCGCGGCCTGCCGCTCGATGCGATCCGCGTGCGCGACTTCATGAGCAAGGCGCTCGATGGCGGGCAACTGCCGGTGCGGCACGCCGATGGCGCGCTCGACGTGGCGAGCGGGCAGGTGCGGTTGCAGAACCTCACCGCCGATGCAGAGGGCGCCGTGCTCGCGGTGTCGGGCAATCTCGATCTCACGCAAGGGATGATCGATGCGCGGCTGGTGCTGTCGGGCAAGACGGATGCGGCCGGCAGCAAGCCGGACGTGTTCATGGGATTGCGCGGGCCGCTCGGCGCGGCGACGCGCACCATCGACGTGTCGGCGCTGTCGGGCTGGCTGACGCTGCGCAACGTCGACATTCAGGCGAAGAAGCTCGAAGCGATCGAGGCCGCGCAGCAGAAACCGGCGGCACCGCCCGAGGCGCGGCCGATCGCGCCGTCGCCGGAGATCCCGCCGCTGGTGAAGCCGGAGCCGGCGCGGCCGTCCGCTCCCGCGCCGGAATCGTCTGTCGCTGCGCCGCCATTGCCGCCGGCGCAGACCATCGCGCCGGCGCCAAAGCCGATGGAGCAGCGCTCGCGTGCCGCGCCGCAAGCGCCCGCGTCACAACAAGCGCCGGCGGTTCAACATGCTCCCGCGCCGCAACGGCCCGCGGCGCGGCCGCCGCTGCAACTGGTGCCGCAGCAGAATTGAATTTTTCCGATCGGTGATATCAGACGATGGTCGGCGGCGACGGCACGCGCGCGCCATCGGTGCGCGGCATGTTGACGTGCTGGTTGCGATAGAAGTCGAGCACGAACAGACGAATGGCGGACGACAGGTTGCCCTGCTGCCGCCCCTTGTCGATCTCGGCGACGATATCCGACAGCGTCTGCTGACGGTCGCCGGCGATTTCCTTCAGCCCCTTCCAGAACGCATCTTCCAGACTGATGCTGGTCTTGTGACCGGCAATGACGATCGAGCGTTTGACGACAGGAGATTTCATTCGTCCTCCGCAGACAAACGATGTTGATCAAGCATGTGGCTGGTGCGTTCGGTTTCAGCCTTGCGGAGCTTGCGTTCGGTTTTTGGCACGCCGAATTCGGCGCGGCGGGCGTCTGCGCGTGCACCGTTTTGCTCGCGCTTCAAGCGCTTGCGAACGGTTCGCAGATTGATGACATCGCCCATACCGTCCTCGTTGCCACCCTCGTCAGGTATTCAACCGATACGATATGTTATTCGACAGGTCGTTGATATGTTTCAATACACGGTTGGGTGAAGATTTTTTACGTCAATGCATTATGATGCAAATATCCGACATTCAGGCCCGTACAAACGCGACGATATCATTCCGGACCGATCATTTTTTCCGGACGCACCAGCCTGTCAAATTCGGTTTCGCTGACAAAACCAAGTCGCACCGCTTCTTCGCGTAACGTGGTGCCGTTGGCGTGGGCTGCTTTCGCCACCTGCGCCGCCTTTTCGTATCCAATATGCGGTGACAGCGCCGTCACCAGCATCAGCGACCGCTCCATCAATTCCTTGATGCGTGCTTCGTTGGGCTTGATGCCGACCACGCAGTTGTCGGTGAACGAGCGGGCTGCGTCGGCCAGCAGACCGATCGATTGCAACATGCAATAAGCGAGCACCGGCTTGTAGACGTTCAGCTCGAAATGACCCTGACTGCCGGCGGTCTCGATCGTGGTCTGGTTGCCGAACACCTGGCAGCACACCATCGTCACCGCTTCGCTCTGGGTCGGATTGGTCTTGCCCGGCATGATGGAGGAGCCAAGCTCGTTGGCCGGCAGGATCAGTTCGCCGAGTCCGGATCGCGGACCGGAGCCGAGGAAGCGCAGATCGTTGGCGATCTTGAACAGCGCGGTCGCCGCCGACACGATCGCGCCGTGCGCGAACACATAAGCATCGTGGCCCGCCATCAATTCGAATTTGTTGGGCGCGCTGACGAACGGCAGTTGCGTGATCTCCGCGACCTTGGCCGCGAACGCCTTGGCGAAGCCTTTCTTGGTGTTGAGGCCGGTGCCGACCGCGGTGCCGCCCTGCGCCAGCGGGTAAAGCTCCTTGAGGCCAAGCCGCACGCGCTCCTCGGCGGCGCGCACCTGCGCGGCGTAGCCGGAGAACTCCTGGCCGAGCGTCAGCGGCGTCGCGTCCATCGTATGGGTGCGGCCGATCTTGACGATGCGGGCGAATTCCTTGGTCTTTGCCAGCAAAGCCTCGTGCAGATGCGCGAGCGCCGGCAGCAGCAGCCGTGCCATGCGGTCGGCGGCGGCGATATGCATCGCCGTCGGGAAGCTGTCGTTCGACGACTGCCCCATATTGACGTGATCGTTCGGATGCACCGGCGCTTTTGCGCCGAGCTTGCCGCCGAGCATGAGGTTGGCGCGGTTGGCGATCACCTCGTTGACGTTCATGTTGGTCTGCGTGCCGGAGCCGGTCTGCCAGACCCGCAGCGGGAAATGATCGTCGAGATTCCCGAGAGAGATGTCGCGCGCGACGGCGATGATCGCACGGGCGCGGCGCTGGTCGAGAATGCCGAGCGAACGATTCACGTCCGCCGCCGCCCATTTGACGATGCCGAGCGCGTGGATGATCGCGCGCGGCATCAGTTCTTCGCCGATCAGGAAGTTGCGGCGCGCGCGCTCGGTCTGCGCGCCCCAGTGCTTGTCGGCAACGATGTCGAGCGGACCGAACGCGTCGCTTTCGGTCCGCGTCGGTGTCGTGTGGGATGAAGCGGAGGCGGTGGAGGTTTTGCGGGTTCGGCGCGGCATGGTGGACATCAACGCGGAAAGGACCGGTTTGTGTCCGCGAAGCCTGTCACTTCTTGCGGAAGCGGTCGAGCCTCACGACCTCGCCGCCGCCGGCGGGTTTGTCCGGGTCCGGCTTGTCGGGGTCGGTTTTGTCCGCCGCGGCCGGCTTCTTCGGCGCCGGCTTGTCCGCGCCGTCGCTGCCGGTGGGCGAGGGCGTCGGGATGGTGGCGACGGTCGCTGACGGCTCGCCTTTCCGGGCAGGTGCATCCTCGACCGCTGCGAGCGTCCGCTCGCGGCGCGGCTTGGCCGCCGCTGGTGTGCCGGTCTGGGCTCCCGTTTGCGGTCCTGTCTGCGGTTTGGCGGTTGCCGGCGCGGCGTCATCATCCACCTGCTCGAATTGCAGGCCGAACTGTACCGAGGGATCGAAGAAGCCCTTCACCGCGTCGAACGGGATCGTAAGCCGTTCCGGAATGCCGTTGAACGAGAGGCCGACCTCGAAGCGGTCGTCGGACACTGCGAGATCCCAGAACTGGTGCTGCAGGACGATGGTCATCTCCTGCGGGTACTGGGCGCGCATGCGCTGCGACAGCTTCACGCCCTCGGCCAGCGTGTCGAAGGAGATGAAGAAATGATGGTCTCCCGGCAGCCCCTTGCGGGCCACCTCCGCGAGCAGATCGCGGACCATGCCGCGCAGCGCCTGCTGGGTGAGGAGATCGTAGCGAATTTGGTCGGACGCCATTGCCTGGTCTGCTTGCCTTTTTCCGTCACGGGACTCGGACGATCGTATTTTCGCTGCCGATGCTACCCTCGCCGGTGCCGTGAATGCCACCGGCTCTCCGCCGCGCCCCCAGAAAAGGCCGATAAAAAACAAAGAAAAAGGGAAAGTGGAGGCTTCTGTTGCCAGGTGCCTCCGGACCCCGCCTGACGGGGCTAACCCGTCAGGGCTTTAGTTCGGGTATTTTTCAAACCGCTTACGCGGCCTGAGCAACCGGAGCATAGTTGTCGTTGGCAACTATAAGATCGGCCCGATAACGGCGGAACCATGCCGAGCAAAAGTCCGCCCTTTACACCCTCGTCGATCCTGTTTCGCCCCCGCCGAAGCCCAACCGCAGCGTGTGCCGGGTTGGGCTTGGGTGGAGGCGCCGGGTACTGCCCCCGGGTCCGATGGGTTTATTGCGACGGCCGTTTATCGCCATAGCCGGATTGCTCCGGCCCGCTGAATATAGGGGGCAAACCTTGCCGAAAAAAGACCGGGCCGCGTCATGTTGCGGTGCGGCGGTCTCGGAGGGATTTTTGCACACAGGTCATGCGCAAAATGTTGTGGCGGACAGGGGCGGCGGCCACTAAGCCGAGCGGCGCATGTCCGAATCCGCTGAGATCGCCGCGCCGCCGCCTGGGCCGGCCAGTGCGTGGGCATTATTCCGGACCTTCGCGCGCATTTCGCTCTATGGCTTCGGCGGCGTGCTGGCCTGGACCTACCGCATCCTGGTCGAGGAAAAGCGCTGGCTGAGTGACGTCGAGTTCAATGAACTGCTGGCGCTGGCGCAATTCCTGCCCGGCCCGAACATCATCAACTTCTCGGTCGTATTCGGATCGCGGCTTTACGGTCGCGCGGGAGCCGTCGCGGCGCTCGGCGGCCTGCTCGGCGTGCCGCTGGTCGCGGTGATCCTGATGGGAGCGATCTACGCGCGGTTCGGCGAGCTTGCGGCCTTGCGTGGCGCGCTCGCCGGCATTTCCGCGGCGGCTGCCGGCATGATCATCGCCGTGGTCGCAAAATTGTCGAAGCCGCTGTTCGTGCGGCCGCTCGGACCGGGACCACTGGTGGCGATCGTCTGCTTCGTGGCGATCGGCGTGCTGCGCTGGCCGCTGGTCTGGGTGCTGGTGGTGCTCGCGCCGCTCAGCGTCGCGCTCGCTTACTGGAGGCGCGCATGAAAGGCAGCGTCGACACGCTGCTCACGCTCGCCGTGCAATTCGCGCTGATGTCGCTGTTCGCGATCGGCGGCGCGAATGCGGCGCTGCCGGAAATGCATCGCCTCGCGGTCGAGGTGATGGGTTGGATGACCGACCGCCAGTTCACCGACATGTTCGCGCTGGCGCAGCTCACGCCCGGTCCGAACGTCATCATCGTCGCGCTGATCGGCTATCAGGCCGGCGGTCTCGCCGGCGGTGCCGTGGCGATGCTCGGCATGTGCGGGCCGACCTGCGTGGTGGCTTACGTGATGGGCCGGGTCTGGGATCGCTTCAAGGAAGCGCGCTGGCGCACCGCAATCCAGGATGGCATGGTGCCGGTCTCGCTCGGTTTGCTCGCGGCGAGCGCATTTGTCGTTGCGATGATCGCCGACACCAGTGCGGGAACTGTGGTCGTGACGTTGGTGACGGTCGTGGTCGCCTACGCGACGAAGTTGAATCCGTTATGGTTTTTCGGGATCGCGGGCCTGCTTGGCGCGCTCGGCTGGCTCTGACTGCCCGGAGAGTTGTCCAGTCCGCCGCAGATTGTCGTCGGAGTATACTTGGCAGGGGCGCGTCAATCCGCCTATGGTAAGGGCCGAGGGGATTAAAGAACAAAGAAGAATGGAGGATCACGCGATGTCCGAGGGGGCCCAAACCTCCGCGAATACGGCAGTCATACGCAGAAGTCAGGAACATGCCGTATTTGCAGGTGGCATTATTGTCGCCTTTGCCATTATTACGCTCGCAGCCTCCATTTATCACAATGCCGGTGGTGCGTTGTTCGGACCGACGTTCGAGCCGCGCGCGATTTCGGTGCTGCTTGGGGCTGTCGGCATCGCGGTGATGCTGCGGCGGGTGACGATCCGCAACGAACAGGATTTCTACGGCGGCATCGCGCTGGTGGGTCTTGCCATCGTCGCGTTGCTGGCGACCGCGGATCTGCAGGGCATGCGCGGCTTCGCGTTCGGCCCGGCGACCGCGCCGCGGCTGTTCGCCGGCCTGCTTGCCATTCTCGGCGGTGCGGTGGCGATCACCGGTCTGCTGACCGAAGCTCCGCCGCTGGAGCGCTACGACCTGCGCGCCCCGGCGCTGTGGTCGCTCGCGTATTTCGTGTTCCACTATGCGACGACACCGGTCTGGATGTGGATCGGTGTCGCCATGTATGTGCTCGGCGCCCTGCTGGCCATTCTGGGCCTGCGCGATCCGAAGCGCAGCACGATGGTCCGCGGCCCGGTGTTCCTGGTTATCTCGGTGCTGGTGTTTGCGGAAATGATCCGGCCGATGGGCCTGGTGGCGACGACCTTTGTCACCGTGATGGTGGCGTCGGCCGCGACGCCGGAAGTGAAGTGGCGCGACAGCTTCATCTGGGCGATCGCGCTGACGATCTTCTGTTCGCTCCTGTTCCCCTATGCCCTGGCCTTGCCGTTCATGCTGTGGCCCAAGTTCTGGTACTGACCGATGCATGACCTGATCTCGAATCTCGCGCTCGGCTTCGGCATCGCCGCGCAACCCTACAACATCATGCTGTGCCTGATCGGTGCGCTGGTCGGCACGCTCATCGGCGTGCTGCCGGGCATCGGCTCGCTCGCCACCATCGCCATGCTGCTGCCGATCACGTTCGGTCTGCCGCCGGTCGGCGCGCTGATCATGCTCGCCGGCATCTATTACGGTGCGCAGTATGGCGGCTCGACCACGTCGATCCTGGTCAACATCCCCGGCGAGTCCTCGTCGGTCGTGACCACGCTCGACGGTCACCAGATGGCGAAGCAGGGCCGCGCCGGCCCGGCGCTCGCCATCGCCGCGATCGGCTCGTTCGTCGCCGGCTGCGTCGCCACCGTGCTGGTGGCAGCCCTCGGCGCGCCGCTGACCTCGATCGCGCTGTTGTTCGGTCCCGCCGAATACTTCTCGCTGATGGTGCTCGGCCTGATCTTCGCCGTCGTGCTGGCGTCGGGCTCGGTGCTCAAGGCGCTGACCATGATCCTGGTCGGCCTGCTGCTGTCGATGGTCGGCTCCGACCTTGAAACCGGCGTGTCGCGCATGGCGTTCGACATTCCGGAAATGTCGGACGGCATCGGCTTCGTCCAGGTCGGCATGGGCGTGTTCGGGTTCGGCGAAATTCTCCGCAACCTCGACAATCCCGGCAACCGCAACATCGTCCAGAGCAAGGTGACCGGCCTGATGCCGACCATCGCCGACCTCAAGGCATCGGCCGGCGCGATCGCGCGCGGCACGGTGCTGGGCTCGATCCTCGGCATTCTTCCGGGTGGTGGCACGATCATCGCATCGTTCGCCGCCTACACCTTCGAGAAGAAGATGTCGAAGAACCCGAAGAAGTTCGGCAAGGGTGCGATCGAGGGCGTGGCCGGTCCCGAGGCCGCCAACAATGCCTCGGCCACCGGCACGCTGGTGCCGCTGCTGACACTGGGCCTGCCCACCACCGCCACGGCGGCGATCATCCTCGCCGCCTTCCAGCAGTACGGCCTGCAGCCGGGACCGCTGCTGTTCGAGACGCAGCCCACGCTCGTCTGGGCATTGATCGCCAGCATGTACGTGGGCAACGTGATCCTGCTGATCCTCAACCTGCCGATGGTGGGCCTGTGGGTGAAGCTCCTCGCGATCCCGCGTCCGCTGCTCTACGCCGGCATCCTCATCTTCGCCACGCTCGGCGCCTACGGATTGCGCAATTCGTGGTTCGACCTCCTGCTGCTCTACCTCATCGGCCTCGTCGGCTTCCTCATGCGGCGCTACGACGTGCCGGTGGCGCCGGTCATCGTCGGCATGATCCTGGGGCCGCTCGCGGAGAGCCAGTTCCGGCGCGCGCTCGCCATCAGCCAGGGCGACCTGTCGGTGTTCGTGACGCAGCCCATCTCGGCGGGCGTGCTG